>WGCP01000409.1 GCA_015493715.1 Desulfobulbaceae bacterium | reverse complement strand
GCGGCATGACCATCGTGACAATGGATCACATCGGGCCTCTCGTCCAGATGGATCATAACGGCCAAAGCAGCCTTCTGCAGAAGGATATTCATGGCAAAATAATCATAATGACCGCTGCCTTTCTTTTTCCAGCTCTCTGCTGCCTCTTCTTGGGCCGTGTAGGTATACACCCCTAGTTTCTCAGCAAAGCGGGCGGACTCGACAAGAATAACTCGGACCCCTTTGCACCGCTGTTCCCAAAAGGAAACCGTTTCCCGCCGTTCCTTATCGGGATAATCCATTGCCTGTACACAGTCCCGACGCGACCGGTCACCGCAGATATCCGGCTGCCGCCCGTTCGTCAACACCAGGGAAGAAAAGCCCAATTTCCCGACATCCATAAAGCCGTAACGGGGCAGGATGACGGTTACCTCCATCCCAACTTCCGCCACAAGGGCCTCGGCCAGCTGCCGGCACACATCCTTAACCCCGCCGGCCCCGGCAAGCCCGTCATACTCCCGGCTCACCATCCACAGGCTGCAAATGGCCGACTCTTTTTCCCTCGCCTTGCTCATTGTACAGGAGAACGGTGCAGGGTTTCCCGAACCTGCTCCAGGGGGAGCTGACGGAGCAGGTGATCGGCCAAGGTCAACCTGACCATTGCCTCGCAGACAGGTACAATCCTCGGGATAGCGGAAATATCGTGCCGCCCGCCGACCTTGATGGTCCTGGCTTCATTGTGGATATCAACAGTCTGCTGTTCCTTGTGAATCGATGGAATGGGCTTGACCGCCACCCGCAAAAGCAGCGGCTCGCCGTTGCTGATACCGGCTAGAATGCCGCCGGAATTATTACTGAGGAATCCCTGCGGGGAGATAGGATCATTGTTTTCAGAACCACGCATGGCCGCAGCGGCAAAACCGGCGCCTATTTCCACGCCCTTGACTGCACCGATCGACATCAGAGCCCGGGCGAGTTCACCGTCAAGCTTGTCAAAAACCGGCTCACCCAGTCCAGGGAGACAGGTGGCCCGGATTTCGACAATGCCGCCCAGGCTGTCTCCCTGTTTCCGCACCTCGGCTATTCGTGCCTCCATGGCCGTCGCCGCTTCATTATCCGGGCAGAACAACCGATTTTCGGCAATCATTGCCAGGTTCCGCTCTTTAGCGTTGATACCGCCTAAAGCAACGGTATAGGCCTGGACATGCATGGAAAATTTTGCCAGCAAGCGGGCGGCAACGGCTCCGGCCGCCACCCGGGCCGCCGTTTCCCTGGCCGAGGCCCGGCCGCCACCCCGATGGTCCCGGATACCATATTTAGCCTGATAGCTCATGTCCCCATGTCCGGGACGAAAGACATCCCGCAAGGGGCCATACGATTTGGAATGGGCATCCTTGTTCATAATGACAAGCGATATGGGCGTGCCGGTGGTCAACTCACAGGCGCAGCTTTCAGGGCAAAAGGTTCCCGACATAATCCGCACCCGGTCGGGTTCCTTGCGCGGCGAGGTAGCGCCGCCACGACCCGGCCGCCGTCGCTCAAGCTCAGCCTGAATCATCTCCTCACAGAGTTCAATACCGGGCGGGCAGCCGTCAATAACCGCGCCTAATGCCGGTCCGTGGGATTCCCCCCAGGTGGTTACCCGAAAAAGAGTGCCGAACGTATTTCCTGCCATAATTATTTACCTCAACTCATTCATCCGGGACACAAAGCCCTTTTCACAACAGAGAAACCGGAACAAAAGCAAGCGGGACGGTCCATCATCAGTGTTTTTTCCGACCTCCTGCCGTGGACAGCCCCTCTACAATTTCCCGGACAAGTTCCGAAGGCGGGCGGCCATCGGTATCAATGACAACATCCGAACCTCGCAGGTACAGAGGTGATCGAAGGGCAAGCTGCTCCCTGACCTCTTCAAGGAAATCGCCGCCGGTCAATGACGGCCGCAGGTGACAACTGTTCCCGTCGGCCGACAGACGTTGTTCAATGGTTGTGCAATCGGCCCGCAACCAGAATATGATACTCTTTTTCCGCAAAGTCCGCCAGGCCTGTTCATGGAGGATTGCACCGCCCCCGGTCGCGATAACCACCGATGAACGGCACCGCAGATCGAGGAGGATCTGCTCTTCCCGGCGACGAAAATACGGCCAGCCGAACCGGTCGACCAATTCTCGCACGCTGAGGCCGCTCCCGGCGCACAACAGGGTGTCGGTGTCACAAAAATCCAGGTCAAGCCGCTTGGCCAGCATCCTGCCGACCAGGGACTTTCCGGTGGCTCGAAAACCGGTGAGGATGACTCTGTCAAAAGGAGGTTTTACATCTGCGGCAACCGATGTATCCAGTCGTTGTTTCATCATAGTGCAGGAAAGGTTCCCAGTCCCAAATTGAGCGTTTCATTCATTTGCAAAATAGAAAAATATAATGATAACATATTGTTTACTGAACAAAGTGTTGCAAATGAGTAAAATCCGAAGGAATTTCCATTTTGGCACAATCCGCTTCGCCACCGGTTGTCCCATATAGGTGAAACTACAAGAAAACAACCGAACCCCTGCATCATATGCCAAAATAAAAGCTGCTCAATTTAAGCATGTTTACACAAAGTATTTCCGTCAATTTTTCCTTTTCTTTTTATCCTGCCGTACTTAGAGTATGCCATAATATAAAATTTACCACTGAAAAATATCTTCGTCAGGATCGGATATGCGGGTCTGCGTAGTTTCGATTTCTCCGGTCCTGACGCATTTTCAGCAAGGACAATCGATTATACGGCAATGACGTTTTTACCATTGTTTGGATGATAAATAAAAATGGAATACAGGGATTACTACGAAATTTTAGGGGTTGACCGCAACGCGACGCAGGATGCCATCAAACAGGCCTACCGGCGTCTTGCCCGGAAATATCACCCCGATGTCAGCAAGGAAGCCGATGCTGAAAAGAAATTCAAGGATCTGGGTG
Organism: Desulfobulbaceae bacterium; assembly: GCA_015493715.1. GTDB lineage: Bacteria > Desulfobacterota > Desulfobulbia > Desulfobulbales > Desulfobulbaceae > DRLX01. The sequence continues at coordinate 12,889 of WGCP01000409.1, read as the reverse complement.
AGGCCTATGAGGTCTTGAAAGATCCGGAAAAACGCGCCGCCTATGATAAATTCGGCAAAAACTGGCAAAACGGCCAGGATTTTGAACCACCGCCCAACTGGGACGCGGGTTTTGAATTTAAAGGCGCCGGTTATACCGGCGGCAGCGACCATGATTACAGTGATTTCTTTGAATCACTATTTGGCCGTAGCGGACAGGCCGGCGGTGGGCGCCGACAAACCTTTCGCATGAAAGGGGAAGATCAGCATGCAAAAATCGTCATTCGTCTGGCCGATGCCTATCATGGTTCCCGACAAACCATTACCCTTTCGAGGGCAACCGTTGACGAAAACGGCCACGTTACCACCAAACCCCATAATCTGCAGGTAACCATCCCCAAAGGAATTACTGAGGGGCAGCGAATACGTCTTGAGGGCCAGGGCATGCCGGGCATGGGTGGAGCGCCCACCGGTGATCTTTACCTGGAAATCGCCTTTGCCGATGACCCGATCTTCCATGCTGAAAAACGTGACATTCACATGGAACTACCGATAACTCCATGGGAAGCCGCTTTAGGCGCTACGATCACCGTCCCGACATTAGGCGGCAAGGTACAGCTGAAAATTCCACCGGGATCACAAGGCGGGAAAAAACTTCGCCTTAAGGGACGGGGATTATCAACACCAACCAAAAAAGGTGATCAGATTGTCACCCTTCGCATTGTCGTTCCCGAGGCAAAAACCGATGAGCAGAAGAAACTCTACCGAAAAATGGCGGAGATCATGCCGATCAATCCGCGAAAAAATCTTGGTTAGACTATATGACTGATACCATAACACTCACCGGAACCGTCCTTGATGAGGATATGCGCTGCAATCTCGGCGATCTCTGCCGTTTATGCGGCGTACCGGCGGATAGTATTTTGGAAATGATGGACGAGGGGATGCTTTGCCCACAGGGAGACAGCGCGACGGAGTGGCGTTTCACGGCCCTTGAAATCAGAAGGGTCCAAACCACGATTCGCCTGCAGCAGGATCTGCGTGTCAATCTTCCCGGTTGCGCTCTGGCCTTGCAACTGCTGGAAGAACTGGAAGAACTTCGCCGCCTGTACCGTATGCGGTAAGCCTTGGAAGCCCTGGTTCTCTTTTTCACCCACCTGCATGTCCCTTCCCTGGTAACAGGGGCGGCAGGGGCGACACTTCTTACCCTGATAGGCTGTCTGACGATATATACCCGACTGAGCAGACGCAACCTTGGACTAACCATTCGCCTTGATCAGGCAGGGAGAAACGTCAAGGGGCTGACAGAGACCCTTGACCGGCTGCGTGCGGAACGGGACGACTTGGGGTTGCAGCAAAGAAAAGCCACGGAAATAATGACCACCCTGCAAACGGAGCTGGGCAACAGTAACCGTCTTCTTCGGGAAAGGGAAAAATTATTTACCACCGTGCGTGATCAAATGCGCCGGGATTTTGAACTGCTGGCCGGACAGGTCTTGCAGCAACAGGGCAAGGAACTTGGCCTGCGACATGAATCCGGATTGCAGTCCCTGCTGGAACCCATGCGCAGGCAGCTCCATGATTTCCAGACGCGAGTGGAAGATGTTTACGACAAAAAGTCGCGTGATCATGCCGCCCTGGTCAAAGAAATTGAACTGCTGCGTGACCTGAATCAACAGTTGAGCAATGATGCATTGCACCTCACCCAGGCCCTGCAGGGCAGTAATAAAATCCAGGGTCAATGGGGTGAAATGATCCTGGAAAAACTCCTTGAGGATTCCGGCTTGCGCAAGGGCAGTGAATTTGAAACCCAACCGGGAATGCGCAATGAAGACGGCCGACTGCGGCAACCCGATGTTATTGTACATCTCCCGGACAAACGGGATATCATCATTGATGCCAAAGTTTCTCTCAAGGCCTGGACCCTGGCTGCACATGAGAAAGACGAGAAAAAACGACGGCAACTGCTGGACCGCCATCTTGATTCCCTGCGCAGGCATATCAAGGGACTCAGTGGCAAGGCATACCACCGGCTGCCAGGTGTCAATACCGTTGATTTTGTCCTGTTGTTCATGCCCGCCGAAGGGGCCTTTCAGGCCGCAGTTTCGTTACAGCCGGACCTGCTGACTGCGGCCATGCGTAAAAAGATAATCCTGGCCGGGCCTTCGACGCTTATGGCCGTCCTGCGGACGATTCATCATCTCTGGCGGGTTGATGAACAGGGACGAAACAGTTTAGCTATTGCCAAACAGGCCGGACAACTTTATGATAAGTTCGTCGGTTTTGTTGAGTCCTTTGAAGAGATCGGCTTTCGTCTTGAGCAAGGCCGCCAAAGCTGGCAAACCGCCAGAAAACGGTTGGTTTCAGGAAGGGGAAACCTCGTCGACCGGGTTGAATCACTGAAAAAATTGGGCGTTCAACCGGAACGAAACCTGCCTGAAGTCATCAAGAAAAACTCTACGTAGGAGGTTACTATGAAATATTTAAGCATATTTACTTTTATTGCCCTGTTTGCCCTGACATCCTGTACCGGCATGGGAGTACAGCAGGGAAGGAAAGGACAGGTAGGCGCTGTAGGCGGCGCGGCCGCTGGTGCGATTATCGGCCAGGCCATTGGTCATGATACCCAGTCAACCCTGATAGGAACGGCGATCGGCACTATGCTCGGCTATATTGTCGGCAATGAAATGGATAAATATGACCGGCAGGAACTCAACCATGTGTATGAGCGGGGAACGTCCAACCGTCCTTCTTCCTGGGTCAATCCCGATACCGGCAACCAGTACAGCGTAACCCCGCAACCGGCCTATACAGATCCGGCCAGTCACAGGGTCTGCCGCAGGGCAAAAATTGATGCAGTCATTGATGGTCAGCACAAGGATACCTACAGCACGGCCTGTCGTGATGCGTACGGCCGCTGGCAGCTGCAGCCCTAAAAACGATAATGGTTACCGGTCGTTTTTCCGTCTCCACCGCATCCGGCATGGAATTTGTCGATATCACGGCAAATCTCCAGCGGATTATTGACGAAAATGATGTAGCTTCCGGGCTGCTGGTTGCGTATAATCCACACACCACGGCAGGTATTACCATTAACGAAGGAGCCGATCCGGCCGTCCAAAGCGACCTGATCGGCATCTTTCGTCGAATCATCCCCCTGGAGTATCCCTACAAACACCAGGAGGGAAACTCCCCATCCCACATGATGGCCACCCTGACGGGCAGCTCCGTCACCGTCATCATTGAAGACGGCAGGCTGATACTCGGCACTTGGCAACGCATTTTTTTCTGTGAATACGATGGGCCACGCAATCGCAAGGTATGGTGGAAAATCCTGCGGGATTAACGGTTATGACGACAACTCCTTTGGTGGCGGATGAAATCTGTTTCGGCCTGGATCGGGCAACCGATGAGCGGTCCTTTAAGCTCTTTGTACAGCTTTTCAGCAGAAAGCAGCTGCTGGAAATCCTTGTGCCCCGTCTTGAGGACAAAGAAATAGAACAAACCGTTCACCTGCTGACCACGCTCATGCGCAACCACCTGAAGGAACGGGAATACCACGAGCTGTTTCTTGGCGATATGGATCATCACCACTGATCAGCGCCTTTCCTCGCCGGAGTAACCAACATCATGGCACCAATTCTTAATCTCCGTGATTTCCTCGACATCCTGAAAAAGAACGACCAGCTGCTGGTCATCGATACCGAGGTTGATCCCCATCTGGAGATTGCCGAGATCCACCGCAGGATTATTGCCCGGCAAGGTCCGGCCCTGCTCTTCACCAGGGTCAAGGGATCAACCTTTCCTGTGGTCACCAACCTGTTCGGTACCAATAAACGACTGGAGCTTGCCTTTGGCAACCGACCCCTTGATTTTGTCCGCCAATTGGTCAATCTGGTGGAACACCTCATGCCGCCGAAGTTGTCCACACTCTGGCAAGCGAGACCACTGTTGATGCAGGGGATGAAAGTCGGCCTGAAAACCGTTGCGGGAGCACCGGTCATGGAATGCCTGCAACAGCCAACTCGACTTGGCGAGCTGCCTATGCTCACCTCCTGGCATTCGGACGGCGGCGCCTTTGTCACCCTTCCCCTTGTCTATACCGAACATCCGGACGGACTCGGACATAACCTGGGCATGTATCGCATCCAGCGCTATGACGACACCACCACAGGCATCCACTGGCAGATCCACAAGGGGGGTGGCTTCCATTATCACGTTGCCGAGCACAACAACCAACCCTTGCCCATGACCCTGTATATCGGTGGTCCTCCGGCCCTGATGCTCGCCGCCATAGCGCCGTTGCCGGAAAATATTCCCGAGCTCATGCTCGCCTCGCTGTTGCAGGGAAAAAAGCTGGCCATGGCCAAGGATCCAAAGGGTGGGCACCGGCTTGTTGCCGAGGCCGAATTTGCCGTCAAGGGAATGGTACTACCGAAAGTACGTAGACCGGAGGGCCCGTTTGGTGATCATTACGGGTACAACTCTCTGCAACACGATTATCCGGTTTTCCAGACCAGTCATCTCTATCATCGTAAAAACGCTATTTATCCAGCCACCGTTGTCGGTCGGCCAAAGCAGGAAGATTACTTTATCGGCGATTTTCTCCAGGAACTTCTCTCTCCTCTCTTTCCCCTGGTAATGACCGGCGTACGTCAGCTGAAAACCTTTGGTGAAACCGGCTTCCACTGCCTTGCCGCCGCCCGGGTCGCCAACCGTTATCCCAGGGAGGCCTTTGCATCCGGCCTTCGTATTCTCGGCGAGGGCCAGCTCTCCCTAACCAAATTCCTGCTCCTGACCGATGGCAGTATTGATGTCGCCGACTTTCCAAAGCTCTGGCAGCATATCCTTGAACGGATCCAATGGGACCGAGACCTCTTCGTCTTTGCCAACGTCTCCCAGGACACCCTGGATTACACCGGCCCGTCCGTGAACAAGGGCTCAAAGGCTATGATGATGGGCCTTGGCGACAAACGACGGGAATTACCATCTGAATTTAGCGGATCCCTTCCCGCCGGCTGTACGCGGCCGGTTTGTTATCTGCCGGGCACATTGATCGTCCAGGGAAAACCGTATGCGGATGCCCCGAAACAGGCGTCGGAACTTGCCGGTTACCAGGGTGTCGCTAACTGGCCGGTGATTGTGCTGGTTGATTCCAGTAGCGAGGCGACCCTCAATCTGCAGGAATTTCTCTGGACCTTTTTCACTCGCTTTGAACCGGCAGCCGACATCTATGGTGCCTCTGCGACAACCCAACGTTTCCACATCGGCCTTACCCCGCCGATTATTTTTGATTGCCGGATGAAACCCTGGTATACGGAAATCCTAGAAGTTGATCCCGACACCAAAGCCCTTGTCGACAAAAAAATTGGCGCTATGATTCCGACACGCCTGCGATAGACGTTTCCCAGTCTTGTATCTCATGACGGATAAACCAGCATGGCTGGACCAGATAAGCGTAGACTTCGACAATGAAAATAACCTGGAAGCGCAAGACCCTGTGGGCTTTTTTTGGATAAACTATCGCCGATGAAAGAAAGATTACAGAAAATTCTTGCCAGGGCCGGAATAGGGTCCAGAAGAAAATGTGAGGAATATATCAAGGCGGGAAGAGTGCAGGTCAATGGTGCTCGCATTACCTTGATGGGATATAAGGTCGATCCCGACAAGGTACGGATTACCTTTGACGGCAAGCCTGTAACCTGTGAACAAAAAGTCTATCTCCTTTTGAACAAACCAACCGGCTACGTGACCACCCTGTCCGACCCCCAGGGCAGAGCCATTGTTACCGATCTTCTCCCGGATATTGATAAACGTATTTTTCCAGTGGGCCGACTTGATCTCAATTCCGAAGGCGCGTTGTTGTTAACAAATGACGGTCGTCTGACCAACTATATTCTTCATCCCCGGTACGGGGTTGCAAAAACCTATGAAGTGACAGTGGAAGAAGTGCCGGTCCCTGCCCTGCTGCACCGGCTCGAACAGGGAATTTTTATCGATGGCGTTAAAACGCTGCCGGCAAAGATTCGTCTTGTTTCTCGCAAAAAACCAAAAATTCGTCTTGAAATCATTCTTCATGAGGGAAAAAAGCGACAGGTGAGAAAAATGTTTTCGGCAATCGGTCATCCGGTGAAAAGGCTGAAAAGAACAGCGTATGGAGGGCTCAGGCTGGGTCATTTACGCGGCGGCCGCCATCGGTATTTGACCAAAAAAGATCTAAAAAAAATTTTTCCCGGAAAAATTCCCTTTACAATCAAAAACATACCTGATTAAATCTTCATAGTGAAAAAAGATTGAAGCGTTCATCCAGAAGGAACCTGACAGACCGGTTTTCAAACTTGCTGCGTGAGGAGAACAGCATGAACAAATCAGAACTGATTGAAGCCTTGGCGGAAAAAATGCAGCTACCTGTTCGAGAAGCTGCATCGATTACCAACACCATTATCGAGACTATGAGTGATGCCCTTGCAGAGGGGAATTCTATTGAAATCAGAGGATTCGGTTCTTTTGTGGTCAAGGAGTATGAATCATATACCGGTCGAAATCCCAAAACGGGAGAAAAGATTAAGGTCTCGCCGAAAAAACTCCCTTTCTTTAAAGTCGGCAAAGACCTGCGTGAACGGGTCAACAAAAACCGTACGGAATAAAGCGCACCCATAAGCGGTGAGAACGCCACAGGCAATCCTGTTTCCATGCAGCAATGCCGTGGTGTCTTGCTTGATATTATGCCGGCAAACCTTGGCAGGGGAGTACACATGAACGAGTTCACTCCCGGATTATTTCTCCCACCAGATCGTATGTATGCGCTTCAGTAATCCGGACCGAAACAATATCGCCGGGATTTGCCCGACCATCGGCAATATAAACACAGCCGTCAATATCAGGGGCCTGGAAGCGGGTCCTCCCCTCAAGTAAAAGCTCCGTCTCAGAGCTGACCCCTTCAACTAGCACCGGTTCCACCCGGCCGACAAACCGTTTTATGTTGTGGTCACTGATTCCGGCCTGGGCTTTCATTACCCTGTCATACCGCTCCTCTTTCTCCTCCATACCAACCTTATTCGCAAGCCCGTGAGCTGCGCATCCAGGTTCATCCTGATATTGAAAGACCCCCACATGGTCCAGATGCCGGCGTTCAAGAAAGTCAATCAACAACGAAACGTCCTGTTCCGTTTCACCGGGAAACCCGACCAGCAGTGTCGAACGAAGCGCACATTCAGGGAGATACCGGCGAATATTTACAACGAGTCGATCAAGATCTTCCAGCGTGTACCGACGATTCATGGCCCGCAAGATGTGATCACTGACATGCTGAAAGGGAATATCAAGATAGGGGACAATTCTCGCCTCCCGCGCCATCAGGGCAAGCAGATCATCGCCGGTGGTCGTTGGATAGAGATAAAGTAGACGAAACCAGGGAATATCAGTTGACCGGAGCAACTGCTCCAACAGCATAGGCAGGGACACGTCGCCGGGAAGATCGTTTCCGTAAGCGGTCAGATCCTGGGCGATAAGACATAATTCGCGAACGCCTCCCTGTTCAAGTCGTTGCGCTTCACAAACAAGGTCCTCAATGGAGCGACTTCGCAAATTTCCCCGAATAGAGGGAATAAGACAATAGGTGCAACGATTATCGCATCCCTCGGTTATCTTCAGGTAGGCCTGAAAAAAAGGCGTTGACAACCGGCGCGGGGTCGAGCTTTTCATAAGGAAACGAGGAGGCTGTAGGTGCAAAACCGATTTGTCCGCTCCCTTTTTTCGGTCGATCAAATCGGCAATATCAGCTATTTCATTGATACCGACAAAGAGATCAACCTCCGGCAGCTCCTTAAGCAATTGGTCCCCATAGCGCTGGACAAGGCAACCGCAGACGACCAGGATTGCATTTTTGTTATGCTCTTTATATTCCGCAAGCCGCAGGATCCGGTCCACGGCCTCTTCCACGGCCGGCTGGATAAAACCGCAGGTATTCACAAGCAGCAGTTCCGCCCGGCCGGGATCTTCAACAACAGTGTATCCCGCATTTTCAAGCACGGCCAGCATTACCTCGGAATCGACAAGGTTCTTGGCACAGCCAAGGCTGACAAGATGCATGGTTTTTTCCGTGTTCATATAAATCAGGTTACTAGAGGAAGGTAAAAAAAAATCAATACCTCTCATTTCAGATGATAATCATTTTTTAACAGGAAGCTGGTGGGTGAGAATAAGATACCCTTCGTGCAACATCTCGCTAAAGGCAAAAATAGCGGCCAATGTAACCGCCCACCTAATTATCTGAATTTTAGTTGGATTATATTTAAACGTTTTTTTCGTCAGACCAATAAAAAGATAAACCATACCAAATCCATAAATAAAGCATGATGCTATCTGCAGTAAGGTAGCGGAAACACAGCCGGGAAAGGATCCGCCTCTGATAGAAAAACCAATTGCGATAACTATCATCGCGATGATGGCCTTTTTATCTTTGCCGCTGATCTTTGTCTTTTCACTATCCTTCTTTGTCTCTTTTTGAAGAGTAATCTGTTTTTCTTCTTTTTCTTCGTTCAACATTTTCTCCGAAACTTTTCATTCCACTCCACAAAACGGAAAGGGCAAGGATGATCATTCCATTTCTCATGGAATCAAATTGTACAGGTATTTTTCTGTTCAGGCCAATATACAAGGCATTCTCTCTTGTCGAAATTTCATTTATCCGTTTCCTCCTTTTTATTCTTTCTCCCTATTATCTGCATTTGAAAAACCAAAACCAAAAAAGTAATGGGAACAACCGTAATACCGATAAAAATTCCAAGTAAAGAAAACTTATCGGGAAATTTCATCACTAAGGTTGCAATGACCAAAATTGTAAGAACCATGCGGGCTGTCCAGCCAATAAAATAAATTGCTACGTTTCGCAACCGAACCAATCGCCGTATATCACGCCAGATTCCCAATGCATTAATACCAGCAACCACACCACCGAGCAAAATTCCATGCACTCCTTTCGGAGTCCAAAAAAGATTACCAGCAGCCACTAAGGCCAATAGAATTATCCAGATAGCGATCAAAAATCTTTTGGCAAGTCCCTCATCCACCTCTCCCACCCATATCAGCATACTGTCAATCCTTCTTATCCATCATTATCTTTTGAGAATTCTCGAGCTCCTCTTCCTTTTTCTTCAGACGCTGTCCCATCATAAAAAGATTGCGAAGGCCACCAGCCAACCCGAACAGGAAAAAGATAATCGTCAGCCATGGATGGGTCTTCCCATGAAAGACACTATTATCAAGCCAATAGCCGAACCACACACCGCAAAAGGTTGAAAAAACCATAGCCGTAGCCATGGTGGAAATCTGGCCAAGAATTCGAAAGATGTCGTGAAAATGTTTTTTCGTATATTGATTCATTAGCACTGGACTACCACGCCGCAGATGAACAGGCGTATCAAAATTATTTTTCGCACCGGAAAAAGGATACTCAACCAAAGCTATTCAATAAAAAAAGCGGTGGAATCAAAGATCCCACCGCTCAATAAAATTCTACCTCTCCCTGTTAAGGAGACTCGATTTTTAAAACAAACAACACATTGACTACTATCAGCACCTATTAAAGAAATGGATTGGCATACAAAGCGATCAGACCAATAACCAAGGCATAAATAGTAAATGTTTCAATAAGAGCAAATGTGATGAACATAGTAATGGTCAGCTTGCCGCCCATTTCAGGGTTCCTAGCTGTGCCTTCGAGAAGACCACGAGCACAATTACCCATACCGGCACCACAACCGCCACCAGCGCATCCAACTGCAATACCCGCAGCGATAAGAGATGCCGCCATTACGAGAGTGTTTGTACCGGCAGCAGCACTTGCGCCTTCGCCTGCGGCCATAGCTAAAGCGCTCATAGCCAACACAAAGACTACACTTAAACCGGAAATTAACATACCTTTTTTCATAACGATACTCCTCCTGTTCCTTCTATTCTGATTTTTCTAATGCGCCTCGGCAAAGGCTTCCGCACAATACGTAACTGGTAATACCACAAAAATAAAAGCCTGTAAAATACAGACCAATGTTCCAAGCAACATGATAGGCAATGGTGCAAAAAACGGTCCGGCCATGGAAACCAGTAACCCGAGCAACATTTCCTTCGACATCATGTTACCAAAAAGACGAATGGAAAGTGATGCAATCCTGCCCATATGACTAAAGGTTTCGACCACGAGAAAAAACGGAGCCATCACGGGAATCGGCCCCATAAAATGCTTAATATATTTCAGGCCGTGAAATTTGATGCCAATAGCATGATAAGCAATAATAGCAATGATGGTATTCCCCAATGTAACATTAATATTTGCCGTTGGAGACATAAAGCCCGGAATCAGCCCAAAAAAGTCAGATATCAGGATCACATATCCAAAGGTTGCAATCATGGGAAAAATCATCAATGCCTTTTTTTCGCTTCCCACCTGTTCGGTAACAAAACCAAACAGACCGCCGACAAACATCTCCATAATGTTCTGAAGCCCGCCTGGAACTATTTTCAGCTTGGAAGTACCTAAAATAGCCAACAAAAGGCAAACCACTATGGCGAGATAATCATACTGCATATGCGGCGCCAGAATCTGATCTAAAAATGTAGGACCTCCATGTGCAGGCAAACCAATTGCATTTAAAATCAGACTAATAAATAATATTGGATGTTCCATCCCAGGACACCTCCTTTGAACTAAATCATTAAATATTAAAAAGACGAAACCATGAAGGTTTCAACTTTTATTCACCCCAGCAGGCTGATACCTTCCAGCAAGTAGAAAAATCTCAAATGGCATCAAGCTATATATATCTTTTATGTGCTACTATCGAGCGCCCCGAGCAAATCGCCCGCTACTTAATACATATTTTTCTTAACATAAATATTAATAAAATTTTATATTAAAAATATTGCATCAATGGCTCTGTACCTGGGGCTACGCGTGTTTCTCACAGTGGAGTTGTTATTAGCATGAGCATTCCGCAATCGCAATGATTTTTTTTCTAAATCGACATTTTTTTGAATGATGATTCAGTCAGTGACAGACATTTAAAGAGTAAGATCGGCAGCAAGTACACGCGGAAATCTTAATAGGTATTTTCTCGGGCAGATATTTTCTTCAATGACGACTCTATTGCCGTCAATGACTTTTTTAAACAAATTTGGTCATGTGCAGCTGATATAAACATTGCTTCAAACTGTGAAGGCGCAAGCCAGACACCGCCTGCGAGCATCTGTCTGAAATGTTGCCCATAGCGTTTAGTATCTGCACCGACAGCCGTCTTGAAATCACGCACCGGCTTTTTAGTAAAGAAACAGGTCATCATCGATCCGATCCGGTTCAGCACGGTCGGCACGGAACTCCTCCCGGCAATACCGGAAAGCTCACAGGCAAACCAATCACTTTTTTCCTCCAGCTCCGAATAAAAATCAGGCTGCCGAACAACTTTCAGCATGGCCAGTCCGGCGGCCATGGCAAGCGGATTGCCCGATAATGTCCCCGCCTGATAAACCGGTCCGTCCGGTGCCACCTGATTCATGATTTCACGCCTGCCTCCATATGCGCCTACCGGCAAACCACCCCCGATAATCTTGCCCAGGCAGGTCAGATCCGGCAGTATGCCGAATCTTTCCTGGGCGCCGCCGAGCGCCAGGCGAAACCCGGTAATCACCTCATCAAAAATAAGAACTATCCCCAACTCAGCAGTTAGCGACCGCAACGTCTGCAAAAACTCCATATCCGGCACCACCACGCCCATATTACCGGCAACCGGCTCAACAATAACGCAGGCAATGTCATCGGCCCCGGCCCGCAATGTCTTCTCAAGGATCTCGGCATCATTATAGGGGATGGACAGGGTGTTTTTAACGATATCCTCAGGGACGCCGGGGCTGCCGGGTATACCGAGGGTGATCAGCCCTGAGCCGGCCTTGACCAGAAACGAGTCGGCATGGCCATGATAACAACCGTCAAATTTCACGACCATATCTTTGCCGGTGTAGCCGCGTGCCAGCCGCACAGCGCTCATGGTCGCCTCGGTACCGGAGTTGACGAAGCGTACCTTTTCCAACGAGGGAACTGAATCGCAAACCAGCTCGGCAAGCTCGACCTCAAGCGATGTGGGTGCGCCGAAGCTGGTACCAAGAGGTGCCGCCGTCTTAATGGCTGCAACAACATCGGGATGGGCGTGACCAAGAATCATCGGCCCCCAGGAACAGACAAAATCAACATAGGAATTGCCGTCCTCGTCGATAATACTGCATCCCGTTGCCTTCCGGACAAAAAGAGGATCACAGCCGACTGATTTACAGGCGCGAACCGGAGAATTCACCCCTCCTGGAATCACTTTTTTTGCGCGAATGAAGAATTCGCGGGAGTGCTCATCATTCATATATCCACCATTCTGTAATAAAAATTAGGAACAGAGATTAAATAACGTGGACAATATCGCGCGCAGCTTTAGGTCAGGTTTGATCGATCTGATTGAACGAAACCGCAGACGTAGCAGGGCTACGATGAGGATTTCGTGATTGAAGAGCGGTCAAAAATGGCCTGAAGATGAGATGCGAGATGTTTAGGTTATTTAATTTCTATTCCTTAGCGCGGCCCGTTTTCTTTTCTGCTTTTTGCCTCGTGTCCACGCGCTATTGTAAAAGCCGTGCACATGTAAATATATAATCTAACCTGAAGTTTCCTGATTTTTGTATATCCCATGGTCGTCGCAATGCGCTACCACCGGGACAAAAGAATATATTTTTTACGGTGTCTGCCATGAAAACAGCAAAACCCTATTTTATTATTCCTTGACGCACTAATTCTGCGATGCGCTAAATATTCAACATTTCAAGAAGATACAATGTATTGAAAAATTTGTCATAAAAATAAAATCAGGAAACTTTAG
>WGCP01000408.1 GCA_015493715.1 Desulfobulbaceae bacterium | reverse complement strand
GCAGGTCCGTCATCAGGGCAACAATATAGGGCTGTGAAATGGTTTGACCATTACCAATAGGCAGGGGTCTGTTCTCATAGGCCCAGGGCTTGAGTTCATCCGGCACAAAGGCCTCTCTCGGCACCTCGGCCATGGCCTGCATAACCTCGGGTGCAAATGCGGATGTCCCCGTGTAGGAGCTTGTAGTTCGACAATCCCGGTCAATCTTTCGCAACATTTCCTCGGCGCGTTTCCCGATCATTTTTCCCCTCCTTTCCGGTGAATTTTTCCCCGAAAATAACCCACAAAGGGTTGCCGCTCCAGGCTATTTTCATTGCTGGTTGTGGCTGTGACGGTAGAATTTGGTCCAGCCTCACTGGTTTTTCCGAAAAAGGGCAAGCATGCTCACCGCATCGGCCTCATCGACATCATCCCAGTACCGGTAGGCGGCGGCAACGGCAAACTGCGGACCTTTGCGGATATTGGCACAGTAAAGCGCGTCCACCTTTTCCAGTATACCGGCAAGGGATTCCAGGTGAGCGGTGGGCACGGCAACGATGATGCGTTTGCCCCCGATATTTTTTACCGCATCAACGGCAACCCTCAAAGTGGACCCGGCAGCGATACCATCATCAACCAGAATGATCGTCTGCTGTTGCAGGTCGGGCCAGGGCCGGTCGTCACGAAAAAGTCCGACCCGCCGCCGCACCTTGGCCAGCGCCTCTTCGGTCTGCTTGTGTATGGTCGCATCATCAAGATTATAATAGGCGACAACCTCATCATTGATCCAGACCGACCCATCAAAACCAACAGCCCCAAAGCCCGCTTCAGTGTTCCAGGGCAGTAAAATCTTACTGACCACGGCTGCGTCAAGGGGCAACTCCAGCGCTTCGGCAACCTCCACTGCAACCGGAATGCCCCCGGATGGTATGCCGAGAACAACAGCCGGAACTCCCTTCCAATCCTGCAACATCGCGGCCAGCATCCTGCCCGCATCCCTTCTGTCGGCAAAAACGCCGGTCTGTTGCCTGAGCCCGGCAATATCGTATAATTTTCCGGCAATCCCGTCCATGGCTCACCTCCGCCCAGGCACAATCATTTTCTTTTTTGATACAGGCCGATCAACAATGCCTGCTCAAGAATGTGGCCGTCCATGGCACGGAGCAGGGCCTCTTTGTCGGGTCGGCCCAGATCGGGCAGCATGGTGTCCAGGGCATAGAGTTTGAACCTGTATCGATGTTCCCCGATAGGTGGACAGGGCCCGCCATAGCGGGTGCGGCCAAAATCGCTGGTCCCGAATCCGGTTCCCGGTGGAAAGGCCGTCACTGCTTCAGGAAGCCCGGAGGTATCGGGTGGCAGATTATACAGCAGCCAGTGGACCCAGGTCATTTTCGGGGCTGCAGGATCCGGCGCGTCCGGGTCATCGACAATCAAGGCCAGACTTGCGGTATCCTCCGGTACGCCTGTAAACTGCAACGGTGGTGAAATGTCCTCTCCTTCACAGGTGTAACGGACGGGAATGGATTGCCCGTCGGCAAAAGCAGGTGATGAAATAACAAGAGTCATTGTGGTTCCTCCCCGGCCAAAGGCCGATGTTTGAAGAAAGAAAAAACAGCAGAAAAAAACGGCAATAACAAAAGATTTACCCATTGAACCTCCTCCGAGGTCGGTTTCTAACCATACTCCGGGTTATTACGCGTAAATTGTAGGCCCTGTTTACATAATAGGATCAATTCGCCCGTGGTCAATATCGAGATTGTGATATAAGGGTGCAACCTGCCGGAAGCGGCTGTATAATCAAAAAATGAGAACAGAGAAGCTGATCTGCATACCCCGTAGGTAGGTACCGGAAAAGTATGGAATATGAAAACGCCAAAGACACAAAGGAGAAAACGACCATGGAAGAAAAAATATGTTACTGCTTCAACTACACGGCTGATGATCTGGTAAAGGATGTGAGGGAACATGGCCGCTCGACCATCATGGAACGGATTACGGCGGAGTCGAAACAGGGCAACTGCGACTGCAAAAACAATAATCCAAAGGGGCG
>WGCP01000407.1 GCA_015493715.1 Desulfobulbaceae bacterium | reverse complement strand
TACGTTTGTTTATCAATGGCCCCGGCGGAGTGGCGGCGCCTCCTTACGCTTCCGTCTATATCAACAATGCCGGCATCCTGCATCAGCAGGGGTATGATCAGGCTCTTGCCATGTATTGCCGGGCCGGTCTGGAGCCGGTAGAGGGGAACGAGTCTCCCGATCATATTTGCCATGAATTGACCTTTATCGGCCTGTTGATGGAAGTGGACGACCAGGAACTTCTCGACACATTTATCCACGACCATTTTTCCCGGTGGTATCCAGCCTTTGATGAGCGGCTGATGCTTGCCGATCCCATACCGTTTTATAAAATCCTGGCACAGGTAACCGACCGGTGTCTTCAACAAATTTACATGGAGGTTTTTGCATGAACAGACGGCATTTTCTCAAGATGTCAGCGGCAACCGCCGCTGCCATGGCGGTGACGGCCACCGGTGATATTGGTGGCGGCAATCTGTTTCGTCCGGCCACGGCCGGGGCGGCCATCGGCCCTGAAACCGGATCAATGGGGGCCAAGGAGATTACTTCGGTCTGCGAAATGTGTTTCTGGCGATGCCCAATCGTCGGCAAGGTCAAAGACGGCAAATTGGTTAAGATTGAAGGCAATCCGAAGAGCCCGGTCAACGGTACCAGGGTCTGCGCCCGGGGCAATGCCGGTGTGCAACTGGTGTATGATCCCGACCGGGTAAAAACTCCGCTCAGGCGGGTCGGCGCTCGAGGGGAGGGCAAGTGGGCCAAGATTTCCTGGGATGAAGCCCTGGATGAAATTGCCCATAACATGCAGAAGGTGAAGAAGAAATACGGCCCTCACGCCCTGGCCTATTTTGACCATGGTGCCTCCGCCGAATTCATGCGCGGTATTTTCAAGGCCATGGGCACTGAAAATTTCACCAGCGAGCCTGCCTTCTACCAATGCGTGGGACCGGCTGCGTTGGCCTACCTGAACACCGTCGGATACGTGACCACCGGCACCCGTCAATATAACGATATGGGGCATGCCAAGGCCATGCTGCTGGTTGCCTCTCATATCGGTGAAAATGTTCATGTCTCTCATGTGCGTGAATTTATCCAGGGCATGAACAACGGTGCCCGGCTGATTGTTGTTGATCCGCGTTTTTCCGCGCCGGCCAACAAGGCCCATATCTATCTGCCCATTCGTCCGGGCACGGATACGGCGCTCATGTTGGCCTGGATCAACTACGTCATTCAGCAGAACCTGTATGACAAGGAATTTGTCGCCAATAACTGCGCAGGTTTTGACGCCTTGAAAAACGAGGTCAAACAGTATTCCATGGAGTGGGCCGCCAGGATCTGCGATCTCAAGATCGAGGATATGAAGGCCGCCATCCTTGAATTGGCCAAGGCCGCTCCCAATGTCGACATCCATCCGGGTCGTCATGCCACCTGGTACGGTAAGGGCGATGTCGGTCGCCACCAGTCTTATGCCATCCTCACCGCCCTGTTCGGTGCAGTGGGCGTACCCGGCGGCATCTATTTCCCGACGCCGGTCAAGCTCGGCAAGGCGGAATGCCCGGAACCGGAAGAGGTTAAAACAGCCGAAGCTGATCCCTCCATGAAAGAGGATTCGCCCTACCCATTTTCAAGTATTTTCGGGACGACGACCCGTAGTATTATAAACGCCGCCCTGACCGGCAAACCGTATTCGGTCAAGCTACTTGGCGTCAACGGTGTCAATATTATCCAGACACTACCCAATCCGTATGACACCATGAAGGCCATTAAAAATCTGGACTTTATCTTCTGTGAGGAGATGATGGCCGGGGAAACCGCCCTCTGGTCGGACATTATCCTCCCTGATTCCGTCTATCTTGAGCGCTACGACGGTCTGTATGCCTATGACGGTCTGACTCCGTATTTGACGGTTCGACAGCCGGTGGTCAAGCCCATGTTTGATGTCAAATCACCGTACTGGATTGCGCAAAATCTTGCCAAAAAACTCAGTATTCAAGGCTACACCTGTAAAAATGAGGAAGAATTCCTCAACGAAGAGCTCAAAGGCGCAGGTCTTACCCTTACCAAGCTGAACAGCCAGGGTGGTCTGGTGACCTATCCCGGCAATCCGTATCGGGATTCCAGGAAACTTAAGCTCGATACTGAGTCCGGAAAGATCCAACTGGCGGTAGAGGACTTTGACGACGAAGACCTGGATGCCATTCCCAAATTTGAACCGACCCCGGCCCCGCCCAAAGGGTATACCCGTCTGGTTTATGGTCGGGCGCCCATGCATACTTTTTCCCGGACCATGAACAATCTTTGGCTTCACAATGAGATGCCCGAGAACAAGTTATGGCTCAACGACAAGGTCGCGGCCAGGCTCGCCATTAAAAATGACGAGAAAATTATTCTGGAAAACCAGGACGGCAAACGTTCTAATCCGATCAAGGTGCTGGTCACACCCGGTATCCGCCCGGATACCGTCTTCATGTACCATGGCTTTGGTTCAAAATCCAAACACCTGAGCCGGGCATACGGCAAGGGTGCCGCCGATGGCTTTCTCATGACCAACGTGGTGCCGGATCCATTTATCGGAGCTGATTCAAAACGAACCAACTTCGTCCGTATAATTAAGGGAGGAAAAACCTTGAATATACCGGAACTGGTTGCTGTGCCCAATGAAATACCACGTTATGAGAGCAAAATAGCCTGAAAGGAGAATTAATATGAACCAATATGCAATGATAATAGATCTCGATCGATGCGTCGGCTGTCACGCCTGCGCCATTGCCTGTCGTGCCGAGTGGCAAATTCCGGTCAAGGAGGGCTATCGCCGTAACTGGGTCCGTCGCCTCGGTCCGGCCCGAACCAGCAAGGGATTGTCGTACACCTTTTATCCGGGGCTGTGCAATCACTGTGATCATCCAACCTGTGTACCGGCCTGTCCGGCCGATCCCGTTCAGGTGACCTTCAAGGATAGCAAAACCGGTAAGACCGTGGACATGGAGGTCGCGGCCACCTGGAAAGACCCCTTTAACGGAACCGTACAGATCGATAAAAGCCGCTGTCTCGGCTGCGGCGCCTGCGCCGATGCCTGTCCGTATGGAGCCCGTTATGTCAATATCGAACTTGCCGACGATGATTCCGACGGCAAGGCGGATAAATGCACCTTCTGTATGCCCAGGGTCGGCAAAGGGCTGCCGCCTGCCTGCGTTCAGACCTGTATTACCGATGCCCGGATTTTCGGCCTGCGTGATGATCCCAAGTCCGAGGTCGCCGAATATCTCAAAAAAGGCGCCAAGCGATTAGAGTCCAAGAATGTAAAAATAGGACCTAATGTCTATTACTTCGGCCATGAAAAAGATTTGGAGCTGCTGGACAAGCTGGAAACGCCCCAGGAGATGCCCGAGGCCAATTCGCGGCGCATCATGCTGGCCCGGATGATGAAGCCCGCCCTTGGCACAGTGGCTAAATTAGGAGTTGCCGGGATTGCAGCGACGACGCTTATGGGTTCGGAAGATAAAGAAGAGTGACCGTTTGTATCTCATCGGGTCTCGTCCCTGTCGCACTTTATGGGCAATAGGGACATTCTTACATTCAATTTGAATGCAGGTTGTTTCGACCTCGGAAATTACCTGGTATTGGAACCTGTCCCCGGTAAAGGGTTGTTGTCATGGGAACGGTGTTGCGCTATTCGTATTTTTCCGGACCAAAGGGAGACGCCTGCAAGTATATTGATCGGAAGTAATTGTACTAAG
>WGCP01000406.1 GCA_015493715.1 Desulfobulbaceae bacterium | reverse complement strand
TAACGTGGACAATATCGTGCTCAGCTTTAGGTCAGGTTTGATCGATCTGATTGAGCGAAACCGCAGACGTAGCAGGGCTACGATGAGGATTTCGTGATTGAAGAGCGGTCAAAGATGGCCTGAAGATGAGATGCGAGATGTTCAGGTTATTCAATTTCTATTCCTAAGCAAATATGGGCCACTCTTGAGCAGTAACATACCAAAATAGATGTAATGTTTTTATATCTATCAGGATAGTTACAAAAAAAGAAAGAAAATGAGAAAAGAAGCGTTAGCGTTATGGCGAAACTGATTGAAATAAATCCCTATAATCCCCAGCACCGTCTCATCACTCAGGTCGTCGATGTGTTGAAAAAGGGTGGAGTCATCGCCTACCCGACTGACACCATGTATGGTCTTGGTTGCGATATTTTTCAGCAAAAGGCCGTGAAACGGGTGCACCAGATCAAGAGACGTCCCAAGCATAAGCCCTTCTCATTTATGTGTTCCGATTTAAAAAATATCAGTATGTACGGTCATGTCAGCAATACCGCCTACCGGTTGATGAAAAAAAATCTGCCTGGGCCGTATACCTTCGTCTTGCCGGGAACCAAATTGGTTCCCAAAGTAATGTTGACCAAACAGAAAACCGTTGGTATCCGGGTCCCGGATCATCCTATCTGCCAGGCCATGCTGGAAGAACTCGGCAACCCGGTGCTCACCACCAGCGCCCTGCTGGAGGGACATGATAATCCGGTGCGGGACGGCTTGGACGTTGCCGAACTTTTCGATGCCCGGGTCGATCTGATTATCGACGGCGGTGAGATAATTCCGGAACCTTCCACCGTTATTTCCCTGCTCTCCGGCCAGCCCGAAATTCTGCGTGAGGGTAAGGGCAATCCATCTCTTTTTCGTTAGAGGATGGTGGCATATTCCAAAATTCGTCTCTTTTGTTGCTTTGAATTCGAAACCTGATTCCTGAGGATTATTGAATATTTTAATTACCACCATTGCTCAGGTTGAATGGTAATCGGGATCATTGTTTTCCCCTTTCTAAGGGTCACGGAATAATTATTTTTTTCCGGGACCCTCAATAAGAAAGGCCGGACTCCGCAGCAGCGAAGACCGGCCTTTTGCCGTTTGTTTTTCACACCGGACGAGCATCTACTCTTCTATCAGCACTTCCTTGAGTGATTTGCTCATAGTGAAATGAAGAGTTTTCCGTTCCGGAATATCCATCATTTTTCCGGTTTTTGGATTCTTTGTTGTCCGTGGTTTACGGGTGCGGACGGAAAAACTCCCGAAACCTCGTATCTCGACCCTCCTGTCGTCCATCAGGGCCTTGGAAATTTCATCTAAAACAATATCAACGGCCTGGGCAACGTCCTGTTTGTAGTAGTCGCCCAGTTGTGCAGTAACTTCATTGACCAGTTCACGCTTCAGCATGGGTATATCCTTCTTCTATTTATCTAAGGGGGCCGGCACAAAAAAAGTAGTCGCCATCCCCGGTTTTCGGCTCATCTCCACGATGAACAGGGAGAATAGAAAAAGGTATCTTTGTCGGAAGATACCTTTATGTTTATAACAGTGGAATAACGCCTAAGCCCACTGTTATTCTTCTTCGTTTTTGTCGTCACATCCGCTGGCTGCCGCTTTCAGCAGGTCACCGAAGGTAGACGGCCCGCTGCTCTGTCTCTGTGCGGAGGGTTGTTGTGCAAGAGTTTTTGCTCCACCGGCGGG
The DNA here is from genome assembly GCA_015493715.1 of Desulfobulbaceae bacterium. GTDB lineage: Bacteria > Desulfobacterota > Desulfobulbia > Desulfobulbales > Desulfobulbaceae > DRLX01. The sequence continues at coordinate 7,222 of WGCP01000406.1, read as the reverse complement.
ACTTTCTTCGCCGTCATCTTCAAGCGCTTTCAGAGAAAGGCCGATTTTTCGGTCATCGGCGGATACGTTGATGACCATTGCCTTGACACCATCCCCGACATTGAACATACCGATGGGTGTTTTTACCTTCTCCTTACTGATTTCTGAAACGTGGATCAGGCCTTCAATACCCTCTTCCAGTTGAACAAATATGCCGAAATCCGTTACGTTGGTAATTGTGCCTTCAATCTGGGTTCCGGTCGGATAATTATTGGCGGCAGCCTGCCACGGATCAGGCTCAAGTTGCTTGACGCCAAGAGAGAACCGTTCGTGTTCCTTGTCGATCTTGAGGACAACCGCCTGGATGGTCTCGCCTTTGGAATACTTTTCAGAAGGATGTTTGATGCGTTCCGTCCAGGAGAGATCCGAGACGTGGATCAGGCCGTCAATGCCCTCTTCAATACCGATGAATATACCGAAATCTGTGATATTTTTGATTTTCCCCTCGATAACGGCACCGATGGGATAGGTTTCCTCTACCACATCCCAGGGATTGGGCAACAGCTGTTTCATACCCAAAGAAATTCTCTTGGTTTCAGCCTCGACCTTGAGCACCTGCACCACGATTTCATCACCGACGGAGACAAGTTTGGACGGATGCTTGGGTTTTTTCGACCAGCTCATTTCCGAGATATGCACCAATCCTTCCACACCTTCTTCCAGCTCGACAAAGACGCCGTAGTCGGTAATGGAAACGACCTTGCCGTTGACCCTTGAACCGGCGGGATACTGATCGGGAACCAGCTCCCACGGGTCGGACTTCAACTGCTTGACACCGAGAGAAACACGGTCCGAATCCCTGTCGTATTTGAGAATCTTGACCTCGATCTCTTCGCCGACCGTGTACAGCTTGGAAGGATGGGAAACTCGGCCCCAGGATAGATCCGTGATATGACAGAGACCGTCCATGCCGCCTAAGTCGATGAACAGGCCGTAATCGGTGATATTTGTAATGGCACCGCGAATGGTCTGGCCCTCTTCCAGGGTGGAGCGCATGCTCTCGCGCAACTTGGCACGCTGCTCTTCCAGGATGGCCCGGCGGGAGACAACGACATTATTTCTTTTTCGGTTGAACTTGAGAATTTTGAAATCAAAGCTTTGGCCGATCAGGGCGTCAAGGTCTTTGACCGGGCGCAGGTCGATCTGTGAATAAGGCAGGAACGCGGGAACGCCGATATCAACCGACATGCCGCCCTTGACCCTGCTTTCAATGCGGCCCTCAATTGTGCTGTCTTCTTCCTGTATTTCGGCAATTTTTTCCCAGACTTTAATGGCTATTGCTTTCTCGCGGGAGAGGAGGAGCCCTCCCTCGTCCTTGCGTTTTTCGACGAAGACTTCAAACTGATCGCCGAGTTTAATCTCCCGGTCAGGATCTTCGTGGCGAAATTCGGAGAGGAGAATATAGCTTTCCGCTTTATCTCCAACGTCGACCAGGACGGCATCGCCTGCCAAGTCAACCACTGTGCCGATGGCTACTTCACCGACCTTGATTACCGTATTGTTGTCATCTTGTTCAAAGAGCTCGGCAAAGCTGATATCATCGTTGTTGTCGTCTGCTGCCGCAACGGCGGGTTGTGTTTCGTTTTCAGTCATGGGTTGCCATTCCTCTGGAGCCGACATGGTGCCGGCCGTCTAATGTTACCTGATAAGTTGTCTTTTTTCCGTCCCCTGTGGACAGGTATATAAAACCTATCTATTACCAAATAGTTTTTTGAAAAACAACTGTTTCTTCTTGAAAAACTGTCTTTTCTCCTCTTCTTTCCCCAAAAGAGACCGGCCGGCAGGGGAGAAAGTATCTGGTCACAGGGTTTGTAACCATGTGGTTTCACCTCTGTAAAACTTGTAACTGGTTAGGGGTGCTGCAGATTCGTGCAGGCGCGGCTGGCCGCTATAGCCCCTCTATGCGTACGGTCGCGACCGCGCGAAGATGCGGTGCCCCTGATCAGTTACGAGGTCAGCGTTTGCCGTAAGCGGCCAGCTCTTCGAGGATGGGGCCGAACAGTTCTTCGTATTCGGGAATGGCTTTTCGCAGGATAACGTCGAAGTATTTGAGATCTTTTTCGGCAACCACCAGGTTGGCACTGCTTGATAGTGCTTCGAGATTGTACAGGGTGTGAAAATGAGGGCCGATCAGGATATAAAAAATATATCGCCGCCGCTCCATGGCCATTGTCCGCATGTAATCATGGAAGACAGATTTTTTCAGCCCTCCTGCCATTCCTATGTGCAGGGTTACACAGGAAAAGCGGACGAACTGCATACGTTTTATGGCCTCTTCGGCCGTGTCCACGGTGACAACCTGATACCCTACCTCCTTCATTGCCCTCTCCACCTGGCCTCGTTCCGGTGATTCAGGATACAGAACCAGCGACATGGGCACGTCTTCCACCTTTTCCTCTCCGGCAAAGCGGCCGGTGGTCAGCCAGTCGAGATCAGGAGGGGCCGGCGGCTGCAGCGCCGGCTCTTGGACGGGAGTGGGAACGGTGGTGCCGGAGAGCTTGATTGCGGCCTGACAGTGGGGACATTTGATGGTCAATCTTCTGCCGGGAGCAAGCTTGCGCAGGGCTTCATTGATTCTGGCCTGTTGCACTTCGCTGAAACGCAGCGCCTGCCGGCATTGGGGACAGTTGCTTATCATCGTAATTCTCCGAAAAGAAAGAGTTTGATGGTCGTGAGTCTGTTCACGACTTTAAAGAAAATGTTGTGAATCGTTTCGGGACACACGACGCAGTAGATCGAAGTTTTTACAACGCCATCAAAGAAGACCACCACCATAGGGACTGATTTCCTCTTCTTCCATGTGCAGGCCTTCGATATCGGTGGTGCGCTCTCCTCGTGCAGATTTGATGGTGTCCAACCCGCGTTTGATTTCACTTCGGTGCGAGGAATAGGAAATCGCCGCCTTTTCCGTGATCATGCCCTGCTCGTAGAGTTCCATCAGGTGCTGGTCAAAGGTTCGCATGTCATTGGCCGATCCTTCCTTGACCACATTATAAAAGGTCTTTTCTTCGGTCTCGCCGTTGATGATCAAATCTTTTACCCGTAGGCTGGTGCAGAGGATTTCCATGGCCGCGACCCGGCCGCCTCCTATTCTCGGCAGCAGACGTTGGCTGACGACCCAGCGGATGGTATCCACCAGCCGGTTTCTGATCATGGGTTGCTCGTCCTGCTCAAACATACCCAGGATACGGTTGATGGTCTGGCCGGCATCAATGGTATGCAGGGTGGAAAAAACAACATGTCCGGTTTCTGCGGCGGTCAGGGCGATTTCAAGCGTTTCCCTGTCCCGGATCTCACCGACCAGGATGACCTTGGGCGCCTGCCTGAGCGCAGCCCGCAGGCCGCCGGCAAAGGAGTCGAAGTCATCCCCCATTTCCCGCTGATTGAAGGTGGCCTTTTTGTGCGGATGGACATATTCGATGGGGTCTTCCAGGGTGACGATATGGACGGCGCGTTCCTCGTTGATCCGATTGAGGATGGCGGCCATGGATGTGGTTTTACCGGTACCGGTGGCGCCGGTAAACAGGATCAGGCCGTTGACCTCGGCAGCCATTTTTTCAAAGGCGGGTGGAAAGTCAAAGCCCTTGATGGAAGGAATTTTTGTTTCCAATTTCCTGAGAACCGTTGAATAATAGCCTTTCTGGGAAAAAATATTGACCCTGAATCTGACCTTGTCGTCCAGCGAGTAGGAAAGGTCGCAGGAACCCTTGGTGATCAGGTTTCGCAGCAGCCTGCGATTACCGCCGATAAGGTTGAGGGCGAAGATCTCAGTCTGAAAAGATGTCAATTCGGTAACCGCCGGCTGTACGTCAACCGATATCAGTACGCCGTCGCTTTCCACTTGCAACGTCTTGCCCACAGTGATATTGAGGTCAGAGACCCGCTCATGCTTTTTCAGCATGGCGGTGATCCAGTAGTTTATTTCCTGCTGTTTCATAGGCGGGGTACCATGGAGAAGATTAGGATCCGGATTTTTGGGCCACAGCCGCAACAAATTGTGAAAAGAGCCGTAAACGATATATCTTAGAGGGCTATTTTCGAATAAAGGTACTACTTAAGTAGTATCGAAAATTAACGCTAAAATACAAGAAAAAAAATAATTCGACAGAGCTAAGAGAAAAAAAATAAATTTTCAGGGGGTAGATTTATGGCACAACCATTTCGCAGCGCAACAACGACCCAGGGCAGACGCATGGCCGGAGCCCGTGCCCTGTGGCGGGCAAACGGTATGACCGATGAACAGTTCGGCAAGCCGATAATAGCTGTTGTCAATTCGTTTTCCCAGTTTGTTCCCGGTCATGTCCATCTGCATGAAATTGGGCAGCAGGTCAAAAAGGGCATCGAGGAACAGGGGTGTTTTGCGGCGGAATTTGACACCATTGCCATAGATGACGGTATTGCCATGGGTCATGACGGCATGCTCTATTCGCTGCCGTCGCGGGAGTTGATCGCCGATTCCGTGGAGTATATGTGTAATGCCCATAAGGTGGACGCCATGGTATGCATCTCCAACTGTGACAAAATTACCCCCGGTATGTTGATGGCGGCCATGCGCTTGAATATCCCGGCGATTTTTGTCTCCGGCGGTCCCATGGAGGCCGGGCACGTCGGCGACAAGGCACTTGACCTGGTTGATGCCATGGTCATGGCCGGTGATACCGGGGTGAGTGATGAGGAGATCAGCAGTATCGAGCAATCGGCCTGTCCCACCTGCGGCTCCTGTTCCGGTATGTTCACCGCCAATTCGATGAATTGTCTGAATGAGGCCCTTGGCATGGCTCTGCCGGGAAACGGCACCGTGGTCGCCACCCACAAAAACAGATTGGATCTGTTTACGCAGGCGGCGCAGCGTATCGTTGCCATGTGCGATGCCTGGTACGGACATGATGACGATTCGGTGCTGCCACGTTCCATCGCCACCAAGGCCGCCTTTGAAAACGCCATGGCTCTGGACATCGCCATGGGCGGGTCCACTAATACCGTGCTCCATATTCTGGCCATTGCCCATGAGGCCGAGGTCGACTTTACCATGGAGGACATTGACCGCCTTTCCCGGAAGATTCCCAACTTGTGCAAAGTGGCACCTTCCTCCCACTACCATGTGGAGGATGTCAACCGGGCCGGCGGTATTCTCGGCATCCTCGGCGAGCTTGACCGGGCGGGACTGGTAGATACCTCCGTCCACCGGGCCGACGGACTGACCCTGGTCCAGGCCCTGGAGAGGTTTGATATCATGCGGTCGACCGTCATCGGTGGTGCCCGAAAAATTTATGGTAGTGCACCGGCCGGCCGGGGCCGCAACCTGGTCATGGGATCCCAGGATACCTCCTATCCGGAGCTGGATACCGATAGAGAGTCAGGCTGTATTCGTGATCTTGCCCACTGCTATTCAAAGGATGGGGGTCTGGCGGTACTGTATGGCAATATCGCCGAGCATGGCTCCATCGTCAAAACAGCCGGTGTTGCCCCTGCCAACTTTACCTTTCAGGGTACAGCCAGGGTGTATCACTCGCAGGAGGCGGCCTGTGAAGGTATCCTGGATGGCGAGGTCAAGGCCGGTGACGTGGTTTTCATCCTGTACGAGGGCCCCAAGGGCGGTCCGGGCATGCAGGAAATGCTCTACCCGACCTCGTATCTGAAATCCATCCATCTCGGTGCTGAATGCGCCCTGGTCACCGACGGTCGCTTTTCCGGCGGCACTTCCGGCCTGTCCATCGGCCATGTTTCGCCGGAGGCGGCAGGCGGCGGAACCATTGGCCTGGTGCGAACCGGTGATCCGGTGGAGATCAGTATCCCGGAGCGCAGGCTTCATCTGCAGGTGGATGCCGATGAGCTTGACCGGCGGCGTAGGGAGGAAGAGGCCAGGGGCGTGGATGCCTTTACCCCGGACCGGGATCGAAAGACTCCGCAATCGCTCAAGGTCTATGCCCACTTTGCCGCTTCGGCGGACAAGGGGGCCGTGCGGATTATTCCCGAATAGTGGGCAATTATTCGGCACGAACCGGATTCTTCAGGATGCCGATATTTTCTATCTCCACCTCCACCACGTCGCCGTCCCGGATGGGGCCGACGCCGCTCGGGGTGCCGGTGGAGATAATGTCTCCGGCTTCGAGAGTGAAGTTTCTGGAAATGAAGCTAATGATCTGGGGAATAGTGAAGATCATGTGCCTGGTATTGGAATCCTGAACAACCCTGCCGTTGAGCCGGGTCTGAATCCGGAGATTCTGTGGGTCGCCGATGGCACCGGGCGGCACGATGACCGGCCCTATGGGGCCAAAGGTATCCAGGGATTTGCCGCGAAACCAACCTGATTTGTCACGCCGCTGGAAATTCCGTTGGCTGACATCGTTAAAACAGGTAAATCCCAGCACATGGTCCAGCGCTTCCTCTTCCCTGATGTCTTTGATCCGGTCCTTTATCACAATGGCCAGCTCCCCTTCGTAATCGGTCCGGCAGTCGGCAAAATCGTACCGGTTGACAAAGGCAGGCAGGATGATCGGCGCGCCGGGACCGATAAGCACGTTGGGCGTCTTGGGAAACAGCACCGGCTCGGTCGGAATCTCGTCGGTAAAATTCTGGACGTTAACGGATTGACTTTCCTTGATATGTTCCAGGTAATTGAGGCCGAGGGCGATGATTTTACTCGGTGACACCGATATCTCTCGTCCGTCCGTCATCGGCAGGGTAAGCACCATATCTTTCTCCTTTTTTCATATCCAGGGACACGTAGCAAATATTTATTTTTTTGAAATTTTAAATTACCTGAATTCAAATTATAACAACTCCTCCAGTCGTTTCATAGGACAGAAATTACCACACATGGTACAGGCCTTTTTTTCAGACGGCTGTGAGGATTTCCGGTAGGCCCGTGCCTTTTCCTGATCTATGGAACCGGCAAGCTGGGTTTCCCAATCCATTTTTCCCCGTGCCTTGCTCATGACATTATCCGGATTGTCTGCGTCGGATATCCCCTTTGCAATATCCCCGGCATGGGCGGCAATCCTTGATGCCATGATACCTTCTTTCACATCGTCGGCCGATGGAAGGCGAAGATGTTCGGCCGGGGTGACATAGCAGAGAAAATCAGCGCCATGCATGGCCGCAACTGCACCGCCGATGGCCGCTGTTATATGGTCATAGCCGGAGCCTATATCGGTGACCAGGGGACCCAGGACATAAAATG
>WGCP01000405.1 GCA_015493715.1 Desulfobulbaceae bacterium | reverse complement strand
CTTGATTTTTTCGAATCCAGAGCGCATTGTTGCAAACAGAGCATCAGCATTCAGGTCCTTGCGCAACCTGATTTTCTCGATATGTGCGGCTTTTCTGATGCTGGCTTTCACGATAGTCCTGATTTGGTTTGACATTGGTGCCTCCTTGTAAGTTGTTGTTTTTCTTACAAAAAGTCAAAAACGCTAACCTGTTGGAATGTCAAGGAAAATTTGATTTTTACCGATATTTTTCACAATGTTTACGAAACATATTTTAATTGATGACGCTATTGCGGCGTTTAAGCCCTATTCGGGAATTGCTGGTAATGCAGCAGGCATGGTGTTTTCGGGCCTTGCAGCAGATCGCTTGTGAAATATGCGGATTATCGTCGGATATCGGTCTGTGCCTGTATATAATCAGCAAGAGTGGCCACGTTCTGTAAAACCTCCCGGCTGGTATTTTCCGAATCCATCCGAACTCCATATTCCTGCTGAATGGCGACGGCAATTTCCAGGGCATCAAGGGAATCGGTTCCCAGTGGAGACTCCGGTCCGATCAGAGGATCATTGGAGCGTATCTGCTCCGGATCCACATCCTGTAAGTTGCATGTGGCGCAGATAAGTTCCAGCAGTTCACGTTCAAATTTTTTCATAGAAAAAGACCTTCATCTCTCAACGGGCTGAAAAGATAAATTTTAAGCAACGAAACGAGTTATCGATTTTGTTGTAATCGGGAAAAAACAAGCATCAACAGACAAAACAGAGCCAGTCGACAGAGGTCAGGGGTTATCGCGGAGAAAGAGCTTCCCCGCATTAGCAGGTCCTGACCGGCAGACAGACCCCAGTTCATTGGCGAAATGATACTTGCACGCTGCATGATATCGGGCATGGCATAGACCGGCACCATGACCCCGCCGATGGCTGCGGCCGCCACAACTGTTGTTGCGCCTATTGTGGAGGCCTGTTCAAAACTCTTGCAGGCCGTGCCTAAAAAAAGACCATAACAACAGGCCGAGAAGCCGGAAAGCAGCATAATCAAAAAAATACCGGCCGGATGTTTGCTAATGGTAAAGGATGGAAGGCCAAGGTACGGAAACAGGTACACCCCGAGAAGAGCAATAAGCAGGAACTGGCAGAGGCAGACGCCGACATAAGCGGCAATCTTTCCGGCAAAAAGCTGCAGGGGGGTCACCGGCAGGGTAGCCAGCCGGTCGCTTATGGATGAAACACGTTCTTTGATCATGGTTCCCGCGATGGGAATAGCGGTAAAAAATATGCCGAACAGGGCCCAGGCGATGACGTTCTGCTGAACCGGATCATAGCCGCCGCTATCGGAAGAAACCGTTGCCGCATTGTCATTCAGAGAAAAAACAGGCCTGACAAGCAGTTCCCGCAGGCCGACAGTGGAAAAAGGAGAGCCTTCGGTCGGCAAATTCAGCTCTGCTGATGCCTTTTTCAACATCCTCTCCAGTACGGAAAACTTTTCCGCAAGGGAAATAGTTTGCACAGTCATCTGCAGCCGGGCCGTTATTCCGGCCCGCAAGCCGGGCATGATGCCGGGATCAAAAAAAACATGTAACCTGACTTCTTTCAAAGGTTTTTTTTCATTTTTCCGGTCGTGTTCTGCAAAAAGATGCTCAATATTTCGGCGCAATCTTTCCGTCGATCCTTTCGGGACCACGATTCCAACCTGATATTTCCCGTTACGGACCGCTTTTTCCAAATCACAAGCGGTTTTTTCTTTCTTCTTTCCCCCAACAAGACGTAAATTTTCCGTGTTGAGAAACTTGTACAGGGCGGAGCCGACAGCTTGACCATCCAGATCAAGAAAAAGAACCCGTGTTTTTGCCAGTCCAGTACGTTCCATGACATTGGTCTGCACCAGGGTGATAATCACGACGAGGATGGCAGGCATGAGAAAGAGGACAAGCAGTCCAGCCTTATCCCGCCCGAGCAGCGCCAGTTCATTGCAACCAATGGTGATTATTTTCAACATAACGGGAACAGAAGGCAATAATCAGGCATCACGAAGCTGTGTGCCGGTAAAATGAAACAAAAGCTCATCAAGAGTTCCGCAGTTGCTGATAGAGAGCAGATCATCGGGCCTGCCCTCCCGAACGAGTCGACCATTATCAATAATACCTATTCTGCGGCACAGTTCCCCGGCCTCTTCAAGGTAATGCGTCGTGTAGAGGATTGTGGTTCCCTGTTGGTTGATTTGTCGTAATTGTTCATGGATGAGTCGTCTTGACTGGGCATCAATGCCAGCCGTCGGCTCATCAAGAAAAAGGACCTTCGGCTCATTTAAAAGGGCTGCCACCAGATTCAGGCGACGCCGCATGCCGCCGGAACAGGAAGAGACAAATCGATCGGAAAAATCGGTAAGCCCGGCAATTTCCAGGCATCTGCTGACCCTTTCTCGCAGCCTGCCTGCCTGAAGTCCATACATCTTGCCGAAAAAGTTCAGATTTTCACGGAGAGTCAATGAGCTATACAGCGCGATTTCCTGCGGAACCATGCTGAGGATCTGTTTGATTTTTGCTGCCTGTTGTTTTGGATCCATCCCCAGAATGAAAACGTTACCGGCATCCGGTGAAAAAAGACCGCAGAGAATGGAAAGAGCCGTGGTTTTACCGGCGCCGTTTGGGCCAAGCAGACCAAAAAATTCTCCCTGCGCCACCTTAAGGGTAAAGGAATCAAGCGCTGGACCCTCTGCATTCTTATACTGCTTGATCAGGCCCCTGGCCTCAATGGCAATCTGGAGATCGTTCATTGCTGTTCGTTGACCCAGGTATGCAGATCCCGGAAAATTTGTTTTTCCATCTCTCCGCAATGACGAATAATTCCGGCCATGGCAGGGTAGGTGTCTTCCGGTTGGAGTCGATTTTTACAGATCCGGGCCGCCATGCCCGCAAACTGTCGCCAGGCATCACCTGTCAGGGTCAAGGAAGATGCGCTGTCACGAAGAAAATCATCCTGCAGCTCGTCCGCACATTCCTGGAGAAACGCTCCGTACATAAATCGAAAACCTCCGCCGCCGGTCCCGATTTCTTCCTGCATGCGGACAACGTGGCCTAGATGGAGATCGGCTTTTTCGTTGCCGAGTCGGCACGGCCATTTTTCAAGCCGTCCGGCTAAAAAATTAATGCCCTTGACCCCGATAAGGGGAAATGGAGAGCCGAGCATCATCTTACAGACATATTGAATACCTTGAACAATAAAGGAAGCACGGTCAAACTCATCCGGTACCTGGGCCAGATAATACATTTTCCCTTTGGGAGCAAGGGCGCCGGAGGCAAACCTGGCCCTTTGCAGGTCTTCTGTCGGACAGCGAACCGGTTCAGGAAATACCGGATCGCTTATCAGGTAGTCGTGTCCCTCTTTGCCATACACGACAAGATTGTGGGCATTGAAATGAAAACGCAGGGCCATGGGGAAGTAAGGCAGCCAGAAAACTCCGGTCTGTAGCCCGACCGGGATGGATGCCGCAAGGGCTCTGTCCAGTTCATCCATGGCCCGGGCCTGGTCACGGAATGTTTTCCGGACCATGGTAACTCCGGGAATAGCAGCGATCTGCTGCAGAATCTTTCCTGCCGCAGCCCGGTAGGTAATCAGCGGCAGGTGGTTGATGCGGATAAACGGCAAATAGCCAAAAAAAAGCCCACCACCGATACCAAAGGCCATGGCTTCTGAAATCTTTATTCCGTTATAGGTCAGCAGGTTAGCCGCGACCCCGGACTCACAATGCGCGGACTGACGGTGGGTGAAATCAATCATGATGCGGCTGTTAATCTTTCCTGCGTTCATAAACCGGAGGTTTGAGTCGACCGTTTTTCAGGTCCTCGGAAGTTACTTGAAAAAGCTCGGCATATTTGCGGATGGCGTCCGGGGCCAGTTTAGAAAAAAAGAAGGGCATAAGATGGAGCCGGATCCGCCAGCGTGGTTGTCCTGTATATCGGGCCAGTAGTCCGACATCCATCTGGTTGGCAGTCATGTAATACTGCAGGCAACTTGCCCGGCCGGAATGAACCTTGTCCTCAGCCACGGAAATTTCTTTTTCAATCTCTCGCCAGGCCTGGGCATTCACGACATTCACCGGCTGCCAGCCGGGACCTGAGACCAATTCATAGGCGCCGTCACTGTTCACCGAGTAGCTGACGGTCGCAAGTCCCTCGGTGACGTCTTTTTCAGGAGGATGATCCACTATCTTTGTCGGTAAATCAATATGGTGTTCAGCCGGTTAGAATGTGATACCCATCAGCGCCTTGCAGGAATTCAACGGCTCATTTGGTTCTTTGAGTCCGGCATTGGAGATATGGTGATATCTCAGCTCGAGGAGCAGATGATGCGCCTCGTTAAGCGGATGTTCAATTCCGATACCTCCCTGATAGTTACCGTTCCATCGTGCGCCCATACCTGGAATATCGGCAAAGGAATAGACCGGACCGCCGCCGCCGAAGATGTACGGCTGCCAGTCCGGATTGGCGGTGAAGGTGTAGGTTGCAAGAAAATTAAGGGCGATCATGGCGGACACGTCGGGATTGGTCACAATATGGACGGGCAGCTCCATAATGGTTGAATGAAATCCCCGGTACCAGCCGGAGCCGATATTTTCAAATACATGGTGATTATGACGCAGAACCACGTCAATGGTCTCAACCCGCTGGGTGGTCATTCCCCAGCCGGGAAAACTCTGCCCATAACCGGTAAGAATTGCGTAGCTGTCATTGGTGGTATCAAGAAAAATGCCGGCCCGCCCATTACCCGGCAGGGACAACCCGCATAGAACCGACACCACTAAAACCATGCCGGCCAATCGCCGGTGTCCCTTGTTCTTCCTCTGTGAAGCTGTTTTCTGTTGCATCATCATTGTTCCGGGATGGTCTGAAGGGTGTATTGGCCATAATTTTTCTCGACGCTCTTTTCCCCTTCTATCATTGCAGGCGGAAAAAATCAAATAACATCACGATACTCCAACCTGAATTGAGCGATTTAGATTCAATAATGAGCACCGGTCTGGAAGACTGATGGTTGTGGGGGCATGATTTCCGTGCTACTATCTTTGTATCTCATTTTATACCCAAAAAAATATTTTGCAGGAGAATACTTATGTCCGGATGTCCAAACTGCGGTTCTCCCGAAAAACACGGCTCAGGCGGCCCGTTTGCCACCGGCCGGGAACTGGTTGAATTTGTCTATAACGCTCATGAGGGCGCCATCAGGGACAAGCTGATTGAAGGCGGCGGCTATGAAACCGTCTGCCAGGGCTGCGG
>WGCP01000404.1 GCA_015493715.1 Desulfobulbaceae bacterium | reverse complement strand
TCGATCCTGATGATGAAGATTGATTTTTTTGCCTTTGGCGGCGGCTATGCTTCGGTGCCGCTTCTCTTCCACGAAATCGTCGAGGTGCATCACTGGATGAGCAACCAGGCCCTGATGGACGGCATCGCCCTGGGCCAGGTAACCCCAGGCCCCATCGTCATCACCGCTACCTTTGCCGGTTACCTGCTGGCAAAAATTCCCGGCGCTATTGTCGGCACCATTTCCATCTTTACCCCGTCGCTCTTTCTCCTTCTGCTGGTCGTCCCCTACTTTGACCGCATGCAGCATAATCCGTCCCTGCAACGCGCATTGCGAGGCGTCCTGGTCTCCTTTGTCGGCCTGCTGCTGGCTGTAACCATCCGCTTCGGCTTTGCCGCCCACTGGACGCCGCTCTCCGCCCTGATCGCAGCCTGCGCTCTCATCGCCCTCCTCAAAAAGGTTAATATCCTCTGGGTGGTCCTTATAGGTGCTGTTGTATCGGCCCTGTTATTATAAAATCCAGGACCATTCGTGCCGAAACCAGACATTAAATCCCACTCTCCAGACACAATTATCCGGCGGCAAGGTGCTGCAGTAAAATTTTAACGCCGATACCGATGAGGACCAGGCCTCCCAGAACCTCGACCCGGCTGCCCCATAGGGAGCCGATACTATTGCCGAGCAACACCCCGGCAACGGAAAAGGCAAGGGCGACCAGGCCGATAACCAGGGCAGGTAACCAGATGGTGACGCCGATCATGGCAAGAGTCAACCCCACAGCCAGAGCATCAATCGAGGTGGCAATGGAAAGCGCTACCAGGGTCAGGCCGCGACTTGGATCGGTGGCCGGTTTGTCATCCTGTCCGGTGGTCACGGCCGCATAGATCATACGAAGACCTAAAAAAAGCAGCAGGCCGAAGGCTATCCAGGAATCCCAGGTAAGGATGTACTGCTGAACGCTCCTGCCGACAAGCCAGCCGATGATCGGCATCAACCCCTGGAACAGACCAAAATGAAAGCCCAGGCGAAAACAGTGGCGCCAGGTCACCGGACAGAGCACGGCCCCGGCGGCAAGGGAAACGGCAAAGGCATCCATGGCCAGGGCCACGGCAATGGCTAACAGAGAAAGCAGGTCCATGCAAACAATAGATCCCGGTCATCAGGGAGCCGGAAAAAAATAATTATCCCGTCACCCCTTCGACATTGGATTCAAGAAAACTCGGCCAGGACCTGTTCCAATTGCTCAAGGAGCTGATCAATCTCTTCTTGTTCTACGGTCAACGGTGGAATAAACCTGAGCACCCGCATACCGGCAAAGTTAATCAACACACCCCGCTCAAAAAGCCTGCCGACGATTTCCGCTCCATGTTGCCGTCCGTTTTCCGTCAACACCAGGCCGATCAGCATGCCCCGACCGCGAACGCCGGTCGCCAGATCCGGAAATTTGGCTGCCAGCTCTTCCAGACGCGCGATAAAATATCGGCTCCGCTCTCCAACCCCATCAAAAAATCCCGGAGCCAGCATGATTTCCATCACCGCAACCGCTGCCGCCGCCGCCACAGGATTGCCGCCGAATGTCGAGGCATGGGTTCCCACGCCAAAGGATGCGGCAATCTCATCGGTGGTCAGCATGGCGCCGATGGGCAGACCGTTGCCCAGGGCTTTGGCCGCCGTCATGATGTCCGGAACAACATCAAGCTGCTCATAGGCGAATAGGCTGCCTGTCCGCCCCATACCGGTCTGCACCTCGTCAAAAATGAGCAGCAGATCCCATTCATCACACATGGCGCGAATGGCCTGCAGATAGTCCCTGTCCAGAGGTCTTACTCCCGACTCCCCTTGTATCGGTTCACAGAGGATGGCACAGGTTTTTTCATTAATCAACTGTTCCACTTCAGCCGGATCACCAAAGCCGGCATGGACAAATCCCTCGGGCAGGGGCTCAAACCCTTGATGAAACTTAGGCTGGCCGGTGGCGGCGACCGTGGCCAGGGTACGGCCATGAAAAGAGCCCGACAATGAAATAATCTCATATCGTCCGGCTCCGCTGTGAATCCTGGCCAGCTTGATGGCCGCCTCATTGGCCTCGGCCCCTGAATTGGCCATAAACACCTTATCCGCAAAGGTATTGGCGCAGAGCAGTTCAGCCAGCCGGATCTGCGGTTTGGTATGAAAGAGATTGGAGACATGCATCAGTTCCGGCGCCTGCTCGCAGACCGCCCGGGTGACGGCCGGGTGACAGTGGCCGAGCGAACAGACGGCAATCCCTGCCAGAAAATCAAGATATTCCCTGCCGTCATCATCCCAGAGCCTGCATCCCCTGCCCTTTACCATCGCCGCTGGAAACCGGCTGTACGTTCCTATAAACACCTGATCTCCCCGTGCCGCCCAATCAGCATTACTCATGATATAATCTCCGTTCCAATCCCTTCAGGAGTAAAAATCTCCAACAAAATAGCATGCTCCTGACGACCATCGATAATATGGGTCTTGGTTACTCCTCCATCCAAAGCCGACTGACAGCAACGAACCTTGGGTATCATGCCGCCATCGATTATACCCTGTTCAATCAGGGCCTCGATTTCACGACGGCGGATGGTGGACAAGAGATCACCTTTGGAATTTTTCACTCCTTCCACATCAGTAAGCAGCACCAGCTTCACGGCACCGAGTTCAGCGGCGATAGCGCCCGCCACCAGATCGGCGTTGATATTGAACGCCTGCCCGTCCTCTCCCACGCCCACTGGCGCAATGACCGGAATAAAATCCCGGCTGTCCAGGGTCTGTAAAATATCCGGGTTGATCCTGGTGACTTCACCAACCCGGCCAAGATCAATCAGTTCCGGCGGTCGGTTGGCATCATCGGATTTACTGTGAATACGCATCTTCCTCGCCTGGACGAGATCACCATCACGGCCGGACAGCCCTACCGCCTTGCCGCCGCAGTGATTGATCAGGCCGACGATCTCCT
>WGCP01000403.1 GCA_015493715.1 Desulfobulbaceae bacterium | reverse complement strand
TAGCCTTAAACGGCGCCGGTATTATTCATGATACCGAAATAGCCATGGTCGGCCGCACATCGGAAGAGGTTGCCGATGTCCTTGGACAGGGAGCATTCGGAGCGGCTAGGGAAACCGGCGAAATACTTAACCGGGCGATCAATAAAGGCGCCAAGCAGGATATCGGCATGGGTGAGGCGGTGGGCCGCACCCTGCTTGAGCATGAGTTTCCCCATAACGACCAGAGTCTGCTGGCCCAGGCGTACAAACTTGGTGTTCCGGTGACTGTGCATGTTGCCATCGGCACCGACATCATTCACATTCATCCGGATGCCGACGGCGCTGCAATAGGCAAAACCAGCCATTACGATTTTCGCCTGTTCTGCCGCCTGGTCAGTGAGCTTGACGGTGGGGTCTACCTCAATGTCGGCTCGGCCGTACTCCTGCCCGAAGTCTTTCTCAAGGCGTTGACCGTGGTCAGGAATCTTGGTTTTACCGTCAAAGATATCACCACCGCCAATTTTGATTTTATCCGTCATTACCGGCCCGCCACCAACGTTGTCCATCGCCCCACCCTCGAAGGCGGTCATGGCTTCAACTTCACCGGCCATCACGAACTGATGATTCCCCTTTTTGCCGCTGCTTTGCTGGACGAGCTTGCAAAAACATGATACAAATCCCTTGTAAGTGATCAGGGGCACCACATCTTCGCACGGTCGTGACTGTCCGTATAGAGGGGCTATAACGACCAGCCACGCCTATACGAATCTGCGGCACCCCTGACCACTTACAAAATCTGGGAAAGTGAATCCTCATAGTTATAAATCCTGTGATCGAATACAATCCCTTGATCAACCTGCATTGAACCTCAAATTCAGTATTTTTTATATTTCTCCGCCTAGAGCCTATCACAATGAAAAAAACCGTAAAAATCGGCACCAGGGCCAGCCTTCTCGCCGTCACCCAATCCACCTGGGTGAAAAATCAAATTGAAGCCCAGTATCCGAACACCTCGGTGGAATTGGTCAAAATCACCACCAAGGGGGATAAAATTCTCGATGTGCCGCTGGCCAAGGTGGGCGGTAAGGGACTCTTTGTCAAGGAGATTGAAGATGCCCTGTTGGACGGCCGGGTCGACCTCGCCGTTCACTCCATGAAAGACGTGCCCACCGACCTGCCCGACGGTCTGCATGTGGCCATCATTCCACCACGGGAGACAGCGCTCGATGCCTTTATCTGCAACCACTCAAAAACCATCGAGGACCTGGCCGAGGGAGCGACCATCGGCACTTCAAGTCTCAGGCGCAAAGCGCAATTGGCCGCCCTGCGTCCGGACCTGAAAATAAAAGACCTGCGCGGCAACCTTGATACCAGACTGCGGAAACTGGATGAGGGACAATATGATGCCATTATCCTTGCCGGGGCTGGTCTAAACCGGCTGGGCATGCAGAACCGGATTACCGCTCTTTTTACCCCTGAACAGATGCTGCCTGCCATTGGTCAGGGTTCGCTCGGCATTGAACTGCGTAAAAAAGACGATGAACTCCTGGCAGGCATGCAGTTTCTTCACGACCGGGTAACGGCTGTTACTGTGGCGGCCGAACGAGCTTTTCTCCTGCGTCTTGAAGGCGGCTGCCAGGTACCGATAGGCGCCCACGCTGTTTTAGAGGGTGATACCATCACCCTGACCGGGCTTATTGCCGGTGTGGACGGCCGTCGGATTTTGCGGGAGCAGCAAAGCGCACCGGCCGACCAGGCGGATACCCTGGGCAGATCTCTTGCCGAGGTTCTCCTTGACCGTGGCGGCCGTGCAATTCTTGACGAGGTCTACCGGGAATCACAGCCATGAGCAAACAGACATCACAGCTGCCCGGCAAGGTGTACCTGGTCGGAGCCGGTCCCGGTGCACCGGGTCTGATTACCCTGCGGGGAAAGCATCTGCTGGAACGGGCTGAAGTGGTGGTCTATGATTACCTGGCAAACCCCAAACTGCTCCGTCATGCACCGGAGACGGCAAAACGGGTTTATGCAGGGAAAAAAGGCGGCGGCCTGCACGCCTTCACCCAGGCCGAAATCAACAAACTGTTGATTGACTTTGCCCGCGAAGGGAAACGGGTGGTCCGCCTCAAGGGCGGCGATCCTTTTATCTTTGGTCGTGGCGCCGAAGAAATTGAAGAACTGGTTGCCGCCGGCATTGACTTTGAAGTCGTGCCCGGCGTTACCTCGGCCACCGCTGCCGCCACCTATGCCGGTATCCCTATCACTCACCGAGAATACACGGCCTCAGTCGCCTTTATAACCGGCCATGAAGCACCGGGAAAAAAGGAATCCAATATTGCCTGGGACAAGCTGGCCACCGGCGCGGGAACAATCGTTATCTACATGGGGATTAAGAATCTTCCCATTATCACCAAAAAGCTGATCGACAACGGTCGCGCTCCGGACACTCCGGTTGCCGTTGTCCGCTGGGCATCCACGCCTGAGCAATATTCCGTTGAAGGGACCCTGGCCACCATAACCGAAGTCGTCGATCAGGCCGGGATCACCCCACCGGCGCTGATCATTGTCGGTGACGTCGTCAAGCTGCGTTCCACCATTGACTGGTTTGAACATAGGCCGTTGTTCGGTAAACACATGGTCGTTACCAGGACCAGGGAACAGGCCAGCGAGCTGGTTGCCCTACTGGAAGAAAACGGCGCCGACTGTCTGGAATACCCGACCCTGCATATGGAACCCGCGCTTGATTACAGTCTTCTTGACGATGCGCTCACCCGGGTAGAAGAATATGACTGGCTCCTGTTCACAAGTATAAACGCCATCACCTGGTTTTTTGAGTATCTCTGGAAGAACGACATGGATGTACGCAGCCTCGGCGGACCCAAAATAGCAGTCGTCGGCAGGGCAACGGCCAAAAGACTGCGCAACTATGGCCTGAAGGCGGATCTTCTTCCCAAAAAATTTACCGGTGAAGGACTGGCCGCTGCCCTTATAGGCACCGGCATAGATGGAAAAAAGGTCCTCTTGCCGAGAGCCGAGAAGGCACGGGAGATTTTACCGGAAATGCTGACCAAAGCAGGCGCAGAGGTGAGAGTTGCTCCGGTCTACCGGAATGTCCCGCCCCAGGGCAGAAAGGATGAATTGCGGCAAAGACTGGAAGAGAAATCTATAGATCTGGTGACCTTTACCAGCTCTTCCACTGTGGATAACTTTCTCACCATGGTTGATGCCGACTCGGCGGAAGAACTGCACCGGCTCATGGATTCGGTAAAAATCGCCGTCATAGGGCCGATTACCGCCGAGACCGTCGGAAAACATGGCCTCAAGGTCGATATTCAGCCGTCGGAATACACCATTGCCGACATGGTGAACGCTATTGTTACCTACTACAGGAAGGATGGAGACTGATTTCTCCCGCCTTTTGTACCCGATGCACTGCTATCGTATTGAACTGCGCCAAGGGAAAAAATCGACCGTTCTTCCAAATCCACACGACCACAAAAAACTCTCTCCGGAAAAGGCAATTCTCTGCCGGGTCTGCTGCAACGCCATCACTACTCCCAGGGAGGGCATGGCCAAAAACGGCCTCCATGAACATGTCTTTTTCAATCCGGCCGGAATAGCCTTTGAGATACACTGCTACAAACGAGCGCCGGGATGTCTCATCCAAGGTGAACCTACCGCCGACTTTTCCTGGTTTGACGGCTACAACTGGCAATATGCGCTCTGCTCCACCTGCCTGACCCATCTGGGCTGGTGGTTTACCGCCCGATCAGACTCCTTTTTCGGCCTGATCGCAAACCGGCTGATGGAGTGATAGCGGAGTGATCCACCGGGAACGGAAGGTAATTAAAAAAGAGCCTCCGGCTCTGCGCCCTTGAGGGTTAAAAGGTCAAGGATCCTCAGCTTTTCAAGCAGAAGGATTTTTTCACAAATCTGTAGAAGATGGAGTTTATATCCCTCTATCAGCGCTTGTTCCGATGGTAAAAATTTTCGCCCGCACAGATAATACACCAAACACTTGAGCACTCCTTCGTGGCTGATGACCAGAACCTTGTCTCCCGGCCAGTTACGGGCGGCATCCCGTAATGCCGCCTGGCTGCGTGCCAGGACCTCAAGGCGCGACTCCCCCTTGGGCGGACGAAAATGCCACCCCCGTCGCTGCTGCCGGGCAAAAATTTCTCCCCGGCGCTCAAGCAGTTCGGTATACGAGAGACCGGTCCACTCGCCCCAATCCTGTTCCCGCAAACGTGAATCCGTGTGCATGGGCAGGTGCAGACTCTCATTAATCAGCTTGCCGGTCTCCTTGACCCGCCCCAGATCACTGATCAAAATACGGTTCCAGGGAAGTCCCTGCAACTGCTTGCCCCAGGCCGTTGCCATCTCCCGTCCCGGTTCGGACAGAGGGCTGTTTTGCCGCCCTTGGACACGCCGCTCTCCATTCCAGAGGCTGGGGGCGTGACGAATACATCCAAAACGAGTCATAGCGGCACCATTTTTTTTTTAAAAGGTTTACCAATTTACCTGACCAGGGTATGTACCCCGACAATCCGTGCCCTGGTTTGCATCCTTTGTCCGCAGTCGACCAAGGCATCCAGGGTAGCCTGATGGGGATGACCGATGCCAATGGCCCAGCCTTTTCTCATGGCCAGGGTTACCAGACGGTCAATCTGGCGACAAATTTTCTTTTTATCCTGAACATTATCTAAAAAGACATGCCGCCTGGCCGTAGGGATGGACATCTTGCGGGCCTCATCCAAACCTGTCGAGGCGGCGGTTGTATATGAATCGACAAAAAAGAGCCCCCGTTTCTTCAAAACAGCAAGCACCTCATGCATGGCCGCCCGGTTCTCGGTAAAGCGGGAACCCATATGATTATTACTGCCGATTGCGTGGGGAACACTTTTCAAGTCATCCACAACCAGAGCTTGTATCCGCTGCGGAGAATATTTCAGATACAATGCACCAGGGCCGGGATCATAAGCAGGATTGTGGGCCTGCATGGGCAGATGCAACAGTACGTCATGCCCCTTTTCCCAGGCCTGCTCTTCCTGTTTTTTTGTATAAGGGGCTTTCGGCAGGAAGGAAAAGGTCAAATTAAGATCCAGGGCAAGCAGACGCTGACCAATCTGCTGGTGATAGCCCATATCATCAATAATAAGAGCGATCCGTGGTCGGACATCCTGGACTTCCTTATCGGCGGAATTCGTTGTACCGGTTTTTCCAACTGCCGTTTCCCGTGGCTCCGGGAGATTTGGTTCTTCAAAGACAACGGATGTTTTATCAGCTTTTCGCACCGCAGAACTCACCGGTGTCTGTTTTCTGAGCGCCTCACCCGATGAAAAAAAACGGCAGGACGGCAGCAGGAGCGCCACAATCGCCAAGGCAAAAAATTGCAGACGGACAACGTTGCATGTACTTCCCACCTATTGCTTCCTTGCCAGAATATAACCGGCAATGGCGACCAGCAGTTGATAACTCTCCTGCTCATCACCAGCGGCAAAAATTTCAAGGGCCGCTCTCGCTTCACCGACCAGAGATTCCGCCCGGCTGCGGGCAAAACGAAAACCGCCAAGCCCCTCTAACAGAACACGCAGCTGTTCACAGGTTTGGGTACCCGACCTGTCGCCGGTCAGGAGAGAACACAATTCCTCATATTCGTCGGCATTCGCCTTTTCAAGGGCGGCAATGAGCGGCAGGGTAATCTTTCCTTCAAGAAAATCATTGCCCACCTTCTTGCCTGTCTCCTTTTGGTTGCCGAGATAATCCAGCAGGTCATCCACCACCTGAAAGGCCACGCCCACCTTTTCGCCGTAACGGCCGAGTGCCTGCTGTTGGGCGCTTGTTCCACCGGCAAACATGGCGCCAAGCATACAGGTTGAGGCAATCAGGCTGGCCGTTTTCCGCTCAATAATGGAAAAGTATTTTTCCTGGGTAAGGGTCATATCCCCGGCATGCCGAATCTGCAGATATTCACCGTCAACCATGGCCCCGGTCGCTCGGCAGAAAACGGAAAGACCGTCCGGGCCGGTCAACTGACCAATCAGGTGCATGGAACGGGCATGCAGCCAGTCTCCTGCCAGAATCGCCACCGCCATGCCGTATCTATTGCGAACCGATTCACGACCACGACGGGTTCGAGCGTGGTCGATGACATCATCATGGATCAGGGTCGCCACATGCAGATATTCAAGGGCAGCGGCCAAGAGATACAACTGTTCATCTCTACGGCCACAGATCGTGGATGAGAGTACCGTCAACAGGGGCCGTATCCGTTTACCACCGCCGAAAATAGCGTATTCCAGTACTTCGGCAAGCAGCGGATCGCAGTTCTGCAGGGCCTCTTTGATATCCCGGCGCATCGCCTGCTCAACAAGTCCCGCAACCCGGACGGCCACCTCACCCAACCGGGCCTGACTTTCTTTACTGACTGTCATCACGTTCCTGATTAAAAAAAGTTGTTACCGCCTCTACATCCCGGACAAGCGGGCTCGGAGGCAGGCTCTTTCGAAACCGTCGTCCATACCCCTTGCTGAACAATCGGACATCAAGGATAGCGATCACTCCCCGATCATCGGAATTTCGCATGAGACGACCAACGCCCTGACGAAGCGTCAGGATGGCCCGCGGCACCTGGAAATCAAAAAAAGGATTCCCACCGGCGGCGATAATTCTATTCATGCGGGCCATAATAACAGGGTCGCTGGGGACTTCAAATGGTAATTTATCAATTATGAGTAAACTTAAGCTCTCTCCGGGAATATCCACACCCTCCCAAAAACTTGCAACCGCAAAAAGCACGGAATCCGTTTCCTGAGAAAAACGACGCAACAGCTCATGCCTGGGGGCGTCGCCCTGCCTGAAAACGGAATAAGGAATCTCCTCTTCCAGGGCATGAAAGGCCATATTCATTGCCTTAAACGAGGTAAACAATACCAGCGCCCTGCCGCCCGATGCCTCCAGTAGCCGTTGCAACTGCGCATGCAGTTCCAGCTGGTAGCCGCCGGCCGCCGGCTCGGGAAACGAATCTTCGGGTATATACAACAGGGTGCGTTCCGCATATGGAAAAGGAGAGGGAAACGACAACGTCGGCGTATCTTCGGCAAGGCCCAACCTTCCCAGAAAATAGCCGAAATCTCCGCCCGTGGTCAGGGTTGCAGAGGTAAAAACGCAACCGCCGACCATGGAGAAGAGACTGTTCTGCAACTCGGTTGCAACGTCAATGGGAGTGGCGGACAAAAGAAGGTTCTTTTCCCGCCGTTCAAACCAGTGGACGCGCTGCACCTCCTCTTCCGGCAGATCATCAAAAGACTCCGTGCAGATACATTCCAGTTCAGCCATCAGATCCCGGCAGCGAATACCATACTGCGTCCATGGTTCCTTTCCATCCCCGCAACTATCCAGGGTATCGGCCAGAGTATCAAAAGCCGACAGCAGCAGATCACGTTTTTCCATGAGCGGCGATGAGGCCTGCAGCAACTCACCCAAGGGAAACCGTCCCAATTTTGCCGGAAACAGAGCCGTAAATTGCTCCATACGACCTACCAGGGCATTGATTCTGCGCAATAACTCCCGCCGCTGCTTTGGTCCCAGTCCTTCGCCGGAGCTTCGTTCAATATCCGCTGCCAGATCCTTGACCTGGTATCGGGAAAACGAACGGCCGAAAAACCGCGTAGCCACTTTTTCCACATGATGCGCTTCGTCAAAGATCACCACCTCATACCGGGGCAGCACCTCACCATAGCCTCCCCGCCGCACGGCAAGATCGGAGAACAGCAGGTGATGATTAACCACGAGAAGCCTGCAAGAGGCAGCCTCCCGGCGCAGACGGTTGAGAAAACAACGCCGTCCGTCCGGGCAGTCACCGCCGAGACAAAAATGCGATTGACAGCAGATTTTTCGCCAGAGCGGCGAAGCGGAAGAAAGCCAGTCCAGCTCCGCCCGATCGCCAAAACGGGTCTGCTCGATCCAACCACTGATTTTTTCCGCCACCGAGCCGGTAAACAGCTCTCCCTGGTCTTCGGAGCACTGTTGATGCCAACGGTAGAGACAAAGATAGTTCTGACGCCCTTTAACGCAAATTGCCTTCAGTTCTGAATCGACATACTTGCGAATAAATGGAATTTCCCGTTCAAGAATCTGATCCTGAAGATTGCGGGTATTGGTGGAAATCACGACTTTTTTACCACTCAACACCGCAGGAATCAAATAAGCCAGCGTCTTACCAAGACCGGTTTCCGCCTCAATGGCCAGGGAAGCGGCCGGTGCACCGGATTCTTCCACATCAACTGGGCCGGACAACAATTCACCAATGGCCGTCGCCATTTCCTGCTGTCCGGGCCTGGACTCATATCCGGGTAGATGGCGGGCAAGCATTCCCGCTGGGCCGAAAATTTTCTCCATCTCGATCAGCCGCTTATCCGGAAACTCTCCGAAACACCCCTGTGAAGGATCATACCTGCAAGAATTGCACAAATAACGGCTGTCATATCAGTGCCTCTCCCCGGCCTGCTGCAAAATATCGCGGGCAACCTCGACGACCTGGTCATCCGGATCGGCAATCATCGTCTTCACCCAATCCAGAGCCTCCCGGCTACCGATAATCCCCAGCACATTTACCGCCTCGCCCCTGACCCAGCTTTTTTTATTTCCAAGTTGACGCACCAGCGACGACACGGCCAGGGCAACATCATCAGGGCCATCTTCAATGAGATATTCAAAAAGAACGGAAACACCAAGGCGAACGGCGAATCGTTCATCTATCAGCAAGTCACCGGTCCAGTCATAGTAGCGGTGGTCCTGCCTATACATGGCAACGATATTTTCCACATGACCCAGATTAAGAAAATCGGCCATAACCTGAAGCAGCTCCGCATCACTGACGGTTTTTTCCGCTTGTTGGTCTTTCACCTGCTGCATGCAAATGCCTTTTTCTTTGCTCATACTGTTTATACAAAAAATCTCCTGCACGTCTCCTTACCATGCCTCCGGCCTGCAGGCAATCCGAGATTAGTCTTAGCCGCGCTTGACAGCGAGTTTTTTCAAGAGTAAAAAAGAGTCTGCAGTACAAACTCAATAATTCTTCCCATCAGCACCCTGACAAATAGATGGTTGCCTCCCGACATTTATCTGCGTTATCCGATTCCGACAGTATGCCTTATTTGGAAAACGATGAAAAAATTCTCATAGTCGACGACTATCCCGATTTTGTCCTGCTACTGCAGGACTTTCTTGAGGAACATAAATTTTCCACTCTGAGCGCCGGTTCCGCCGCCCAGTTACGGCAGATGGTGGCCGAGGAAAATATCGCCATGATCCTGCTCGATATCGGCCTGCCGGATGTAAGTGGTCTGGAGTTACTGCCCGAACTTAAAAACGAACACCCCGACCTGGCAGTTATCATGCTCACGGCCGTGACCGACCTGGAGACCGCCCTTGACTGTATCCGCCGGGGCGCTGACGACTATCTGACCAAGCCAATCAAATTCTCCGCTCTGCCGGCCACCCTGCACACCATTCTGGAAAAACGGCGGCTTACTATCAACAATCGCCGTTATCAGCAACAAATCGAGCAGGCCAGGTTCAGAAACCAGCTCCTCCACGAGCTGACCCTGCAGATGAATACCGCTTATCTGAGCATGACGGACCTGGACGAAATCCTCCAGGCCATTTTAGTCGGCATCACCGCTGAACAAGGACTCCGCTTCAACCGTGCCTTCCTCGCCCTCTTTGATGAACAGGGCGAAGCACTTGTCGGCAGACTGGCCATCGGGCCGGGCAACAGAGAAGACGGCGTACGGATGTGGAATGATATCCAGACAAAAGATCTCTGTTTTGAAGACTTAATCCGCCGGATCAGGGAACATAGTTTCATCGATAACTCCGAAGTCAATCATATTGTCCAGGCGCTGCATATCAACGCCGATCAAAGTGAACATATCTTGATCCGCGCCGCCCGAGAACGGCGGTCCATACAGGTGATCAACGGAGAAAGTCCCTGGCCGGTACCGCCGGAACTCCTTGGCCTGCTGCAGGAGGAATCCTTTGTTATCGTTCCGCTCTATTCGCCCAGAAGGTCGCTCGGCGTCATCATTGCCGACCACTTCGTTACCATGAAACCCATTTCCGAAACGCTGGTGCGGGACCTGGAGAGCTTCGCTTCCCAGGCCAGCCTGGCCATTGAACACTGCCATCTGTATATGGCCATGGAAAATCGGATCCTGGAACTGAAGGCCGTCACCCGGGAACTTGAACAGAACAAGGATCTGCTGATTGAAGCCGAGCGCTATTCAGCAGTCGGTCACATGGCCGCCCAACTGGCCCACAAGATTCGCAACCCTATAACCTCCATCGGCGGAACCGCCCGGCTGCTGGCCAGAAAAACTAATGATCCGAAATGGTTGAAATTTCTCAACATGATGACCTCAGAGGTCATCAAAATTGAGACGACCCTGGAGGATCTGTTCAACTTTGTCGAGACGGTCCAGCCGGAAAAGGAACCGGTCGCCCTGCATGAACTGCTAACCAAATCCCTCATGCTGTACTACTCGTCCATGAAAAAACAAAATATCAGCCACCGGCTGATCACTCCCGAGCCTGAACCTGTGCTCCAGCTTGACCGTAAGCTTATGCACCAGGCCTTTGTCCACCTCATCCGCAACAGTATTGAAGCAATGCCTGAAGGCGGCAGACTGAAAATCACCGTCACCCCGCCTTCCGAAAAAACTATCCGGATAATCTTTGAAGACACCGGCCCCGGCATTGCCGATGCCAACCTGACCCTGGCCACGGACCCATTTTTCACCACCAAGACATTCGGCACCGGTATGGGCCTGACGCTGGTCAAACGAACCATTAAGGATCACCAGGGCTCACTTCTCATAGAGCGGAGAAAATCGGGAGGGACCAGGTCAATTCTCCGGCTACCGATAGACTAAAATACAGGCGCTCCACTTGTCCACCCGGCCTTGCCGGAGGGATCAAACCTCTCTTTCTTTCGACTGGCCTCGCAGCCAGGAAGTCAGCACCGCCACCAGCCCGATCCAGCTCCCAACCACAAACGTCTGGTGCAATGCCCCAATAAACGAGGCGACCTGTCCGGGCGCATACTCTCTGATATCAAGCCCTCCCGTAAGCCGGGCATACGTATGAGCAAAGATAAATCCTGCTACCGCCGTTCCCAGAAGCATACCCATATTCCTGCTTGTTGCCAGCAGGCTTGAGGTAATGCCGCTTTTATCAGGGGCGACACCGGCAAGGGCCGCCGCTGAATTCGGAGCCAGAAACATGGCCTGACCAACTCCAAGCAATGCAAGGGCGGTAATGATAAAGACCGGAGGGGAATCGGAAGTCAACCTGGTCAGTAGGAGAAGGCTGAACAGGCAGATGGACAAACCACCACTGGCAATGATTCGGGCACCGATTTTATCATGCAGCCTCCCTGCCAATGGCGCCACAAAAAATACACAAAGCGGCACCGCCATCATGAACCAGCCAACCCGGTCTGGTGGAAAACCTCGTACCGAACTGAGATAAAACGGCATCAGCAGCAGAACCAAAAACAGGACTACAAAGGAAAGCATGGCGCTGAGCATAGCCATGGCAAAAAAACGATCCAGGAAAAGGCGAAGGGGGAGCATTGGCTGCTCCTGCCGCAGTTCATGGAAGATAAACAGTACCCAGAAAAGAGCGGCGGCGAGGGAAAAAGACCAGGACCAGACAATCGCCGGCTGCCGACAACATCCCTTGCCGGCATGGGTCAGCAATACTATCGACACGGTAACGGCAAGCAGATACAATACGCCTCCGATCAGATCAAACCTGGTTGCACGGCCGGACAGTCTGAGTGGACGGCCGATGGGCAGCAGTATCTTTCTCCAAAAAATATACACCAGCAGGCCGATGGGAACCGTCACTAAAAAAATAAATCGCCAATGGGACCAACGCAGCAACAGACCACTGACTGCAGGGCCGGTCATCAATCCCAGGGAGGTGGCAATTCCGACCATCCCTAACCCTTTTCCCAGATGTTCACGGGGATAGCTGCTGTTAATCAAGGCCGGTCCCATGGCCATCATCATGGACGCACCGATGGCCTGGACAAAACGAGCGCCTATAAGAAATCCAAGCGATGGGGAGAGGGAACAGAACAGGGAACCAACGGTAAATAACAATATTCCCCGACTATAAAGACGCCCCTGTC
>WGCP01000402.1 GCA_015493715.1 Desulfobulbaceae bacterium | reverse complement strand
AGGTTTGTTCCCTGTGCCGATTATTGGAAAAGGTCGGCGGATCAACAAAAATCAACCCATACCGCCCGCGTTCGCCTTTCAGCCACTGCATGCAGTCGGCACAGGTGGTGGTATGGAGCGGCCCGCCATAACCATTAAGCGAGAGATTGGCTTGGGTGCGGGTCAGGTATTTTTCAGAGATATCAACGGTCATGGTTGAGGTTGCCCCATGCATGGCCGCATATACGGTGGCGGAGCCGGTATATCCGTAGAGATTGAGAAAGGTGTGGCCGCCGGCAAGCTCGCCGATACGGGCCCGGGTCTTTCGGTGATCGAGAAAAAGACCGGTATCGAGAAAGTCCGTAAAGTTGACCAGAAACTCAGCCCCGCCCTCATGGACGACAAAAAGTTTTCCCTCCCTTTGTTTTTTCTGATATTGGCTTCTGCCCTTTTGCGGTTTTCTGGTTTTAATAAAGAGTTGGCTGCGTTCAAGGGAAAACAGCTGACGAAGAACCTGCAGGCCGGTGGTGAATCGCTCCGAGGCCTTTGCCGGATCAATGGTTTTCGGCGGCGCATATTCCTGTACATGCACAAATCGTTCATAGATGTCAATGGCCAGATTATATTCGGGCATGTCGGCGTCATATAAACGAAAACATGAGATATTTTTTTCTTTTGCCCAGGGGGAAAGTCGGTCCCAGTTTTTGTGTAGTCGGTTGGCCAGCTCTTCGCCCGGACCGGAGATATCCTCATCTGATATCTGCAGCCTGCCGGGCGGTTGTTTGGTGCGTGCTTTATGATCGCCGACCATCAGGCGGCATTTGATCGGCCCGTTATACAGCGGGTATCGTCCGTCCCATTTGAGGCCGACCAGATCGGCGAGATCAGGATTAGCAGAGAAAAATCCCATCCGCCATCCGGGAAAGTCTTCGGCAAAACGTCGGCCTAAAAACCGATACAGGTATTTTACGGCCTTCAACTCTGAAAGTCGCTCACCATAGGGAGGATTGGTCAGGATAAGACCGTTTTTCCCAGGACAGTGGAGTCGGGCGAGCTGTGCCTGTTTGATAATGATGTTGTCGGCAAGTCCGGCCCGGGCAACATTTTTTCGGGCGGCAGCCACGGCATGGGGATCGGCATCATAGCCGATGATCTGCGGCCAGGGCCTGCTCTGGCCCGCCTCCTCACGCTCCAGTGCCTCGGTGACAAGAGCATCCCATATCTTTTTACTGTGCCGTTTCCAGTACATAAACCCGAAATTTTTCGTGTTCCTCTGTAGTCCCGGAGCTGAATCACTTAACATGAGGGCCGCTTCAATCAGCAGGGTGCCGGAGCCGCACATGGGATCAAGCAGAATGGTGTCCGCCGGGAAATCGTTGTCAACTCCGCTGAAATGGGTGATAGCAGCAGCCAGGGTTTCCTTGAGCGGGGCCGGGCCGCCCTGTTCTCTATAGCCGCGCCGGTGCAGGCTGTCTCCGGAGAGATCAAGAGCCAGGCTTGCCTTGTCACCCCTGATATGCAGGTTGAGGCGGATGCCTGGTTTGCGGATATCAATATTTGGTCGTTTTCCGGTTCGCGAGCGAAAGTAGTCGACAATACCATCTTTGACGCGCAGAGAGGCAAAATGACTGTGGGTGATAGCGGAATCCGAGAGAGTGCAGTAGACGGCAAACGTGGCCGTCGGCATAAAATGGATATCCCATTCAATAGCATTCACCTGCCGGTACAGGGCATCGGTATCCGGAGCGTCAAAACTTGCCAGTTGCAGAAGTATGCGTGAGGAAAATCTGGACCAGAGGCAGGCACGATAGGCTGTTTCCAGTTTGCCGTTCCAGGAAACAGCACCGGGCGCCGTGGAGACATTTGTACCGCCGAATTCCTGGATTTCCGTCTTGACCAGATGTTCCATGCCTGCGCTGCAGGTAGCGGTGTACAACGGTGCTTTCTTTTTCGTGCTGCGTTTACGTCTGATTGTTGTCAATTTAGGCTCTAAGAGAAAAGATTTATAGATGAGCCCGTTGATTTAATGTATTTTCGCCCGATCTCTGTGTTATACGAAAAATTTTATCCTCGGAACCACGCTAAAGGCGTGGTGCCTGTGGTAAAATTTTTCGTATGCCTCGAAGTCTACGCTTTTCTGATCTCGAACAAAAAATCTATTAAATCAACAGCCTCATAGATACACCCCGAAGGTGAGGAGATTCTTCAATGAGGGAAACTATCCGAAACCGGTATTTTGTACAAGAGAAAGGTCGTTGGGTTGATTTGCCGAATTTTTCTATATTTCTTGCCATCGTTTTTTCCAAAGCGTACAATAGTAAATATTCGGCAAATATTTTGTTAACTCTAATGAATAATTAACGAATAATACGGAATGGATCAAAGAAATTGAAGAGGAAAACGCATTGAGTCAACCAAAAAAATGTTCACATGACGTTGATTGTGAGGACCTCAGGCAAAGGTTTGAGCAGTTACGCCTCAAGGAAGAACTCTTCAAAATTATGGCCGAATCTTCCGTTGACTGGGATGTCTGGTATGCCATTGACGGGCAATCTATTTATATTACCCCGAGTTGTCTGGGGGTAACCGGCTACCCCAGAGAGTTCTTTTACAAGGATCCGGATTTTATCACCTCCATCGTTCATCCTGATGATTTGGAGATTTTTCAGGAGCATAGGCGGCTTCATTATGTCAAGGCAACCGGCCCGGCAGAGGTAACCTTCCGCATTCTTTATAAA
Source organism: Desulfobulbaceae bacterium (assembly GCA_015493715.1). Taxonomy (GTDB): domain Bacteria; phylum Desulfobacterota; class Desulfobulbia; order Desulfobulbales; family Desulfobulbaceae; genus DRLX01. The sequence continues at coordinate 8,645 of WGCP01000402.1, read as the reverse complement.
AATGGTGAGGTTCGCTGGATCTGGCATCAGTGTCAAGCGGTGTATTCCTCCGATGGTACCTGGATGGGACGCCGGACCACCAACCGGGATGTTACGGCCCTTAAACAGGCCGAGGAGCAATTGCAGCGCCTTTCAACAACGGATCCCCTGACCGGTGCCTATAACCGGAGAATGTTCATGGACCTGCTGGCCAGGGAGCTACAGAGGGCCGGTCGTTATGGAGAACCGTTTTCTCTGCTGATGTTTGATATTGATCATTTTAAAATGGTCAATGATCAGTATGGACATGATGCCGGAGACCGAGTTCTTCAGGAGGTTGTCCGCTTGAGCATGGAGACCATACGGCAGGCTGATACGCTGGCCCGCTGGGGAGGCGAGGAGTTTATGGTATTGTTACCTCGAACGGATGGAGATATGGCATACACCATGGGAGAACGATTGCGGAAATCTATAGCCACTCATGCCTTTGTCGACGCCGATCAACTGACGGTAAGCGTCGGCGTGACCAGCCTCAATCAGGTTGATACCATGGACGCATTGCTTAAACGCGTTGACGAAGCGCTGTATTCGGCAAAGGAATCAGGACGTAATCTGGTCGTGCGAGGATGACGTTTCCGCATAGTGTTCCGGAACAATAACGAATGGATATCCATAAGTTTACCAGCAGGGAACTGCTTGAAAAAATAGGTGTGATCGTGCTCGTTTTAGATGAGCATGGCAGGATTTCCCTGGTCAACGGTGCCGGCAGTGACCTGCTCGGCTATCCGGCTGATGAGTTGGTCGGCATGGACTGGTACGCCCATTTCGTTGCTCCTGAAGAACGGCAGGCGTTATGGGATCGTTTCCTTCGGATTATGGCCGGGCAGGAGGGACACCCCTTCTATCATGAAAATACTATTTTAATCAGAGACGGCGGCAAGCGAGTGATTGCCTGGCACAATACGATTCTGCGTACGGATGATGATGCAATCAACGGCATCCTCAGCACCGGTGAAGATATCACCGACCGGGTACAGGCGGAAGAACGTATTCGCCAAAGTGAACGGAGAAATCGTCGTTTTGTTGATCATGTTCCAGACGCCCTGTTTATCCATGACGCCAAGGGCAAAATTATTGATGTCAATAAACGGGCCTGCAGCTCTCTTGGTTACTGTCGAGAAGAGCTATTGGGCATGAACATCCTGGATATTGAACGCGACTATTCAGCCGCAGACGGTCGGGATATGATCCGGCGTATCCTTAAGAGTAACAATCCTCTGAGTTTTCAGGGAACGAATCAAGGCAAGGATGGCCGTACCTTCCCCGTGGAGGCCAAAGTCAATGTACTCGAGCAAGGGGAAGAACCGCTCTTTGTTACCGTTGTCCGGGATATCAGTGACCGCTTGCATCAACAGCGTAGACTGCAGGATAAACGGGATTTGCTGCGAGTGATTATCGATTCGATTCCGGATATTATCTGTATCAAGGATGGGCGGGGACGGTGGCTGTTGGCCAATTCTTTTGATCTGCATCTGTTTGGGCTGGAGGGTGTCAGCTACAGGGGAAAAACCGATATAGAACTGGCGGCATACACGCCATTGTATAGAGAGGCGTTTTCCCATTGTCGGGAAAGCGATACCTTGGCCTGGCAAAGGAAAGCTCCCTCACGAAGCAACGAGATCATTCCAGCCCATGATGGAGTTCCCCGTGTGTTTGATGTCTACAAGATTCCGCTCTTTCATGACGACGGAAGAAGAAAAGCTCTTGTCCTTATCGGCCGGGATATTACTGAGCAGAAACGGATTGAGGAAAAATATAGAAAGCTTTTTGAACAGTCATCGTTGGCCTATCTGACCTCTACCTTGTCGGGAGAAATTCTGACTGTTAATCATGAATTTACCGAAACATATGGTTATAAGCCTGAAGAAATCGTCGGCAGAAATGTAACGGAGTTTTTGACGCCCAAAAGCCTTGAGTTTTTTAAGCGTCAGTATCCACTGTTTTTACAGGGAGCCCCGATAGCTGAATACGATTATGAAGTTTATAGGGCCGATGGTACCCTGGCCTTGACTCAGGTCTCATCGGCAATCATTCGAGATGACAGGGGAAATCCCGTCAGTATACAGCGTATACTTATTGATGTCACCAGGCAGCGCCACATTGAGGAGCAAATTCGTGAGAGTGAGGCCAGGTATCGGCAACTGTTTGAACGGGCACCGGTGGGAATCGTTCATTTTGACACCAGTCTTCATGTTACCGCCTGTAACGAGAATTACCTCCGGATAATGCAGGCCGACCGTGAAAAGATGATCGGTCTTGATATACGAAAAATGCGGGATAAAAGAGTACTGCCGATTCTGGAAGCGACCCTGGCCGATAAGGAGGGACAGTGGGAAGGAGCCTATCGATCCACAATCAGCACTCTGACGGTTCATGTCTCGGCCCGGACAGCACCCTTGTATGACGGCTATGGCAAAATCCAGGGCGGCATGGTCCTTGTCGAGGATATAAGCCGGAGGAAAGAGGCGCAGGAAGAGAAGTATCGTCTCATGTCCGCCATTGATCAGGCCTCGGAGACGATTGTTATTACCGACCCCGGCGGGAGAATTGAGTATGTCAATCCCGCCTTTGAAAAAATGACCGGCTATAGCGCCGCAGAGGCACAGGGAAAAAATCCGCGTATCTTGAAAAGTGGCCGTCATGATACGACGTTTTATAAAGATATGTGGCAGACACTGCGTGGTGGGCGCGTATGGAAAGGACATCTTATCAATAAGCGTAAAAATGGTACCCTTTTTGAGGAGGATGCTTCTATTTCTCCGGTGCGCAATCAGGAAGGAGAAATTATTAATTATGTGGCCGTTAAACGTGATGTCACCGAGGAGGTAGCGCTTAAAAAACAACTGAATCAGGCGATGAAAATGGAGGCCATCGGCACCCTGGCCGGTGGCATTGCTCATGATTTCAATAATATCCTCTCCGCCGTTCTTGGCTATGCGGAAATGGCCGAGCTGCAGCTGGACGAGGATGACCCGGCGCGTAAGGATGTGGGCCAGATTATAGCGGCCGGCCAACGGGCAACGGACCTGATACGGCAAATTCTGACCTTCAGCCGTCAGGAAGAAGAAGAATTACGCCCGGTTAGAATACAGTTTGTTATCAAAGAGGCCCTGAAACTGCTCAGGTCATCCCTGCCGACTTCCATTGACCTGCAGCAGGACATTGATCCGGATTGCGGCTCGGTCCTTGCCGACCCGGTACGGATCCATCAGGTATTAATGAATCTCTGCACCAACGCCAAACAGGCCATGGCTGGAGAACAGGGCAGGCTCAATGTTCGTCTTTCCAGACTTGCAGCCGGCTCTGCAGCCGGTCGTTCCTGTCTTGGGCAGGGAAGTTGGCTTGATCTTGAGGTTTCCGATACCGGTGTCGGTATGGAACCTCAGGTACGGGAAAGGATTTTTGATCCATTTTTTACGACCAAAAAAAAGGGCCAGGGTACCGGCCTGGGCCTGTCCGTGGTCCATGGAATCGTCAAAAGCCATGGCGGTGAGATTACCGTTGACAGCGAGCCGGGTCGGGGAACAACCTTTCATGTGTATCTGCCGGTTGTTGATTCCGAGGAAAACCATGAAGAGGAAGTGAAACAAACGATATTGCCGCATGGTGACGAGCATATACTTCTTGTTGATGATGAACCGCTGCTGGTTGAAATTATGGAACGAACCCTTTCCCTTCTTGGCTACCGGGTCACACGTTTTACAGATAGTCGCCAGGCCTTGGACTGGTTTAGTCGCCATGCGGATCGGGTGGATCTTATTGTCACCGATATGACCATGCCGCATCTGACCGGGGCCGCTCTGGCAAGGGAAATACTGGCGGCAAGGCCGCAAATGCCGATTATCCTCTGTACCGGCTACAGTGAAGTTATGGACGCCGACAGGGCACGGGCCATGGGGATACGAAAATTCCTTGCCAAGCCTGTTGAAAACAGGACATTGGCCCAGTCGGTGCGGGACGTATTGGATAACTCAGCGCCTATTGCTGAATCAGCGTCCATCGGGCAATGATATTGATCGATTTCAGGATTGCTGTGAAAAGAAAAAAATATTTCTATCCGTCTGGCGCGGGCGGCTTTTTCTGTGGAGGGAGGACGTATTGTGGTTGATCAATCTTCAACATCTCGGATCCTGATTGTCGATGATGAACCGGATTTACGAAGTATCTATAAACGGTTCCTTGAGATAGAGGGATACCCCTGCCGGACCGCCGGTGATGGTGAAGAGGCTATGGATATGCTTGCGGTAGAGGACTTTTCGCTGGTCATTTCCGATATCAATATGCCGGGAATGAGTGGAATTGATCTGCTCCGGGAACTGGGTGACAAGTATTCCGACGTGGCGGTTCTCATGGTTTCCGCTATTGACGATCGGAAAGTGGCGGTAGATTCCCTGCAGCTTGGCGCTTTTTCCTACATGATCAAGCCGGTGAGTCGCAATGAGCTGGTAATCAATGTCGTCAACGGCTTGAGACGGCGTTTCCTCGAGATCGCACATCGGCGGCAGAGTGAAAAACTCGAAGACCTCGTGCAGAGGAGAACCAGGAAACTGCTTGAGGCCAAACAGGAGCTGGTCGTTGCCAGTGAGGAGACGGTTCTTCGGCTGGCAAAGGCGGCCGAGTTTAGGGATGATGAGACAGCGCAACACACCCTGCGCATGAGTCATTACTGCAGGATTATTTCCTATGGATGTGGCTTTGATGCAAATAGATGCGAGCTGATTCGCCTGGCAAGCCAGTTGCACGATGTGGGGAAGATCGGTATTCCCGATGCCATTTTACTCAAACCCGGCAAGCTGACGGCGGATGAATTTACGCTGATGAAGGAGCATGCCCGGTTTGGATTTCGTATTCTTTCCGATTCCAGGGCGAGACTGTTGCAGGTCGGCGCCGTGATTGCGCGGGCGCATCATGAAAAATTCGATGGTTCCGGCTACCCGGACGGCCTTGTCGGAGAAGATATTGCCATAGAGGCGCGTATTGCCGCCATTGCCGATGTCTTTGATGCTCTGACATCGAAAAGGGTGTATAAAAATGCCCTGCCGGTTACTGCTGCTATTGATATCCTACGGGAGGGGAGGGGCCATCATTTTGATCCCGGCCTGCTTGATATTTTTCTGGCCGATATGGACGCGGTCAACCGCATCCGGGAGCAATTTCAAGATTCCGGTGATCAGGCGGGGATTAAAAGCAGGATGCCGCAATAGTTAGGACTCGGAATGCTGCTGCTCTGTTTCGAATCATGATTTCTGCGCCAGTTCCTTGAAATATCGACCATCCGTTTCCACAATATGCTCTATGAGCCAGTCGCGGAGAAAATCAACAACGGTGTGGAGATCCAGTGTTTCGTTGTGGAAATCTTCCATAAATGTGTTCGTCTGCGCTATGAAATCAGCATGAATGGTTTTGTGCTGTTCAATTTCAGGATGTGTGGCCAGGTATTCTTCTTCATTGCTGAAATGAATTTCCACATAATCAAAGAGTGACAGCAGGGCCTGCTCAAGGGAAAGTCTGTTATCCTGCTGGTTTTTCATTGAATCAAGCATGATCCAAAGTTCAAAAAGATATTTATGCTGACGGTCGATTTCCGGATGTCCGACGCTGTATTCAGGTTTCCAGATGGTGGTAATGTCCATAATGGTCCTCTCGGGATTGGCGGGCTTGTTGGTATGAATTCGATTGGCCGGGTTTATGCGCTTTGTTTTTGTTCTTGCCGGTGTTTGACCATATAATAGAGTACAGGGACCGCCATGCGGCTGATCAGCAGACTGGCAATTTCTCCGAACATCAATGAGATGGCAAGTCCCTGGAAGATGGGGTCAGCGAGGATGACCGAAGAGCCGACAACCACGGCCAGCGCCGTCAGCAGCATGGGGCGAAAACGGACGGCCCCGGCCTCAACCACGGCCTCGGCCAGCGGCAGGCCATGGCTGCGGCGCAGTTCAATAAAGTCAACCAGGATAATTGAGTTCCGCACCACGATTCCGGCCCCGGCCATGAAACCGATCATGGAGGTGGCGGTAAAAAATGCCCCCAGCGCCCAATGGGCAGGCAATATGCCGATGAGGGAAAACGGGATTGCCGCCATGACAACCAGGGGCGTGATATAATCCTTGAACCAGCCCACCATCAGCATGTAAATCAATATCATTACCACGGCAAAGGCCAGGCCCAGGTCGCGAAACACCTCAAGGGTAATGTGCCATTCTCCATCCCATTTCATGGCCGGTTCGGTCTGGGTAAACGGTTGGTGCAGATTATAGACGACGATATTTTTTTTGTCGCCGCCAAAGTCTCGGCCGTTAAGAGCGGCAATTTTTTTATTCATGGCCAGAATAGGATAGACCGGACTTTCCGCCGCTCCTGCAACATCACCGGTGACATAGATAACCGGTTTCAGGTTTTTTCGATAAATAGGCTGATTAACGGGGCGTTTTTCTATGGTAACCAGTTCACGCAGGGGCACAAGTGGTCCGTTGGAATTTCCTCCGGAAGGGAGGGAAATATTGAGCAGGCCGTCAATGGTTGAGCGCATGGACAGGGGCAGCCGGAGGACGATGTTGATCTCTTCTTTATCTCTTGGCTGGTGGAAGAGGTCAATGGAACTTCCATGCAGGCCGATCTGGATGGCGCGGTTGACGGCACCTTCGGAAATTCCGTTTAAGGCCGCTTTATCCTTGTCCACAAGGATAACCAGTTTGCTGCGATCCTTCTCCCTGTACCAGTCTATATCGACCACGCCTTTGGTCTCAGCAAAGATTTTTTTCACCTTGGTTGCCAGGGCCACCCTATCCTTGTTGGTCGGGCCGTAAATTTCTGCTACCAGGGTTTGCAGAACCGGTGGCCCGGGCGGTACTTCGGCTATGGCAACAGCGGCACCGTATTTTTTTGCCAGGGCGGCAATGGCAGGTCGGACACTTTTGGCAATGTCATGGCTCTGTCGGTTCCGTTTACTCTTTGGCAGCAGGTTGACCTGGATGTCGGCAACCGTCGGCCCTGAACGCAGGAAATAATGACGGACCAGGCCGTTGAAGTTATAGGGCGCCGCCGTGCCCGCATAGATCTGATAGTTGACGACCTCGGGCTCCGCCCCGACAACCGTTGCCATTTCCTGGGCGACCCTGGTTGTGTGTTCCAAGGTCGAGCCCTCGGGCATGTTAAGGATGACCTGGAATTCCGATTTGTTGTCAAAGGGTAACATCTTGACCTTGACCATACGCAAATACACCATGGAACAACTGGCCAGGAGCAGGAATATAATGACGGTGAAAAAGCACAGGCGCCAGAAAGTATGGGCCAGCAGTGGCTCCATGAATCTGTGATACAGACGGGTAAAGAAATCATCCTGGGCATGATCGGTGTCAACGTCTTCATCAATGGGACACTCTTCGGGCCCGCATCCCTGGTGCAGGATGTGAACCGCCGCCCATGGCGTAATGGTAAAGGCGATAAACATAGAGATGACCATTGCTGCCGAGGCGCCAATCGGAATGGGGCGCATATAGGGGCCCATCAGTCCACCGACAAAGGCCATGGGCAGGATTGCCGCAATGACGGCCCAGGTGGCGAGGATGGTCGGGTTGCCCACCTCGGAAACCGCCTCGATCGCTATCGTAAGAAGGGGCCTGGATTTGTTATAGGGCAGGCGCATGTGGCGGACAATATTTTCGACGACAACGATGGCGTCATCGACCAGGATACCAATGGAAAAGATCAGGGCAAAGAGGGTGATTCTGTTTAAGGTATATCCGTACAGGTAAAAGACGAGCAGGGTGAGCGACAGGGTGGACGGGATGGCCAGCAGGACGATAAGTGACTCGCGCCAGCCGAGAAACAGGAGGATGAGAACCGCCACGCCGACAACGGCGATCCCCATGTGAAAGAGCAACTCGTTGGATTTTTCCGCAGCCGTTTTCCCGTAATCACGGGTGACGGTGACCTCTACATCTTTGGGAATGACCGTTCCTTTCAGGCTCTCCACCTTACTTAATATCGTATCCACAACCTGGACGGCATTGGCGCCCGGGCGTTTGGCAACTGAAAGCGTGACGGCGGCCTCTTCCGGGTTCCCTTTGCCTGTGCCGAACAGGACGTAGGTTTTCGGCTCTTCAGGTCCGTCGATAATGGTGGCCACATCACGGAGATAGACCGGCCTGCCGCCGTAGACGCCGACAACGACCCGGCCGATTTCCCGGGCGGATTTGAGAAAGGAGCCGGTCTGGAGGAGTATTTCCCTATTATTGGCGAGCAGGTTACCGGCGATTGTCTGACGATTGGCCTGTTTCAGGGCCGGAATTAACCGATCAATACTTAGATCCCTGGCCGCAAGTTTGAGCGGATCGAAGAGAATACGCACCTGCCGCCGATTGCCGCCGATTATTTTTGTTTCAGCAACCTCAAATATATTTTTAATGTCGTCGTCCACCTGGGCGGCCAGTCTGCGCAGGGCGAAATGGGTATATTTTTTTGAATGAAAGGTGAGGGCGAGAATAGGGACGTCGTCTATGGTATGCGGCTTGACAAGCGGTGTGGACACACCGTGCGGGATATGATCAAAATTGGTGGCAAGTTTCTGGTTCAGGCGGACAATGGCGTCTTCCAGATTTGCT
>WGCP01000401.1 GCA_015493715.1 Desulfobulbaceae bacterium | reverse complement strand
TCATAGCGCCCCCTCGTCAAACCGGACATGCGGTTTTCCCGCATCCGGCTTTCCTGTTGTCTTCATAGTAATACTCTCGCGGTAGAGTTCAGTTTCATAGACGAATCAGACCTAAACGGCCATATATAAATTCATACCATCTCATCCCAACCGGTGGACGGACAGGACGCTGACTCCGACGTTTAAGATGTTTGACCATACGGTGGCAAAGAAAATAATTCATGCGTTGAAACTGCATCCCGTGGTGAAAGTGATCAAAATAATTCTTCCAACCTGTGGTCTGCCTGTTCACCCTGGCAATCAATTCCGATATCGGCACAAATGCCGTATAGGAATTAAGTAGCCGTCGTATAGAGTCCCGTTCACAAGAGCACGCTTTGTTACTTGGTTCTATGCTGAGATAATATTCTTCAGCTTTATAACGACTCCTTTTGTAACGGAAGCTATATCCCAGAAAATCAAGACTATCTCCATTATTACCAAGATGACGAATAGAGGTCTTTTCTTGATTAATCGTCAACCCCATCCACTGCTCCACGATACATTCAACCCAGCTACGAATGTCAGGCCCTATAAATCTTGCCAAAATGACAAAATCATCCGCGTAACGGATGATGTGCGCTCCGGCAAATTGAGCAGGACCATTTTCTGCATGAAATCTCTTGTCCAACCAGTGCAGATACAGGTTCGCAAGGAGAGGAGATATAACCCCTCCCTGCGGCGTGCCATGCTTCTTCCGCACATTTCCCGGTGGATGCTGACCATCATTGGATGACTCCTGAACAGGGGCCTTCAGCCAGAGTCGAATCAGCCGAAGAACACTACGATCAGACACTCGCATCTCCACGCACGCCATCAATTTATCGTGCGGGATTGTGTCAAAGTACCCCTTCAGATCTGCATCATATACAGCGGTGTAACCCTGTTCCAAGGCTGTCTTAATCGCTGTCAATGCATCATGGGCCGACTTTTTAGGACGAAATCCATAAGAACTATCAAGAAAATCAGCCTCAAAAATCGGTTCCAATATCAGCTTGGCTGCTGTCTGAACAACCCTGTCGCGTATGGTGGGAATCCCTAAAGGCCGTTCTCCTCCATTTGCTTTTGGGATCATCACACGCCGCACCGCTTGCGGCTTATAGCGTTTCTCTTGCAAAGAGATGCGAAGCTCCTTAAGAAAAGCCTGCTCTCCGCCGGAGGAGGTTTGTATCTGGCGGATACTTACCCCATCCACCCCTGGCGCGCCCCCGTTACGAACGACCAGAGTCCAGGCTGCCGCAAGTACGTCCTGCCGGTATATACGATCATACAATGCATAAAACCGAAATCCCGGCTCCCGCTTTGCCTTAATATAAAGCTTCTTCCTCAGCCTGAAGAGAGGTTCGGGTAATCCAAGACTGTTCTTCTGAAATGCAGGTGACAGTATCGAATTTTCTTGTTCCGTAGTGGTCTTTCCTGACAAGCGGTTCTCTCCTTCTGATTCCAAAGCATGACAACAGTAAGGCCCCTTTGCTCCACGGGAATTACCCCGCTTCAACACTACTATGGGCCTCTCCGACTTCCGCTTACCCAGTTCTCAAGGTTATGTATTCCCTTGATACCGTCAGGGTACGACCCTCAGGTAAACGGACCTCCCAGGTTCCTGGCTGATCTTTCACCACGCGCCGTCCTCAAACACCCCGGAGAGTTATACCGCTGCATACATTGGTTGCTTCACGGTATATGCTGGCTTCACCACTTACGGCAGGCTGGCCACTCCCTGGTAAACTTTAACGAGGCCGAATCAGGTTCATGTGCATTACGGCTCACGGCTTTGGTTGCCGGGGCTTCGACTGTGCTGTTACCAAACACAGCCGCCCGGCTTCCTACATATACAACCAATAATTTATATGGTAAGCTCCTTTCAGCTTACAAGATCAGCCAGGCTTGGCCTGGCGCACCGTAAAATAAGTGTACAGCCTCCACATGATGGTTGGTGTGAAGGACTGACACCATGAGTGTTTCTCAATTTGTCTGGTTCATGCAGCGATCTATCCCATCTTGTAGCAATAGAGTGATTGCCTCGTCAATTTTTGGCAACAGGGATGTAAATGCCTCTTTTTCTTCATGAGAAAATTCAGCCAGAACATAACGATCAACAGGTATGCCATGGCCGTTTTCATCACGAGGTGGTCTGCCTATACCAATTTTAAGGCGAGCAAATTCTTTCGTGCCCAATTCTTTGATTAAAGAACGAACGCCGTTGTGACCTCCGGCACCCCCACCGGCAACAACCTTCACTCTGCCGAGGGGCAGGTCAAGGTCATCATGCAAAATAAGAATATTTTCCAAGGGAATCTTGAAAAACCGAACAAATGCAGCCACACAGCTTCCGGATTTGTTCATGTATGTCATGGGTTTTACAAGAGAGACCTGCAGATTAAACAACCACTGTTTGCAATACTCTCCGTCAAATTTTAGCTGTCGGCTTAGGCAATTCGAGCTTGTTGCAAAATGTTCAATCGCAATAAAACCGGCATTATGACGAGTTTTGGTATATTTTTTCCCGGGGTTGCCTAAGCCGACGATGAGATAATCATTTTCAGGCATGGATCTAAACGTGTGAGAAATTGATGTCGAGAGCAAAAAAAACCGTTCAGCTGGAAATTATCCGGTTTTTCACACTAATATTTTGGGAAGAGAAACCACGGGAAACAAAAAAGCCGGGAAAAATCCCGGCTTGTATAGCTCTATAATTCCGGGTTGCCCCGAAAATAAAGTTACTGCACCTGCACGCAGGTCATTTCCGTGTCCTCAAGCATGGCCACCTTATCCGGTAGAGAAAGGTCACCCAGAGTCAATCCTGCTTCACCACGATCTAGGGTGGTAATATCCGCTTCAAGGAAATCCGGTATATCGAGGGGGCAGCCACGCAGATGAACGCTAGTCTTAAAAACCTGCAACTCACCACCCATATCAACGCCTCTGGCAACACCGACAAACTCGACGGGAACAACAAAATCAAGGGCTTTGTCAATATCTATTTCAAGGAAATCAACATGAAGAACCAGGTCACTGACAGGATCTTTTTGAATCTCTTGTACGAGTACCTGCCTCGTACCCTGACTATCCCCTTCAACCTCCAAGGTTATCACGGCATTACGGCCATGAATAAACAGAAGTTTTTTAAACAGCTCAGTTGCTTCAAATTGGAGCGGCAGTGGTTCTTTACCGCCACTGTACAACACTCCAGGTGTCGTACCATTCATTCGCAAACGACGCATGGGTCCTTTGCCAAAAACAGCTCGTTGTGCCGACGGTATCGTTACCTGTAACATTCTAAACCTCCTTCCTTCACAGGGTATAACCTGTGGACAAAAAATGAAAATAAATCAATTAAGATGAGCGACTCCGGAAACAAAAACTATACAAACAGGTAGCTTACCGAGTCCTCCGCATGTATTCTTCGAATGGCCTCACCAAGAAGCTCTCCAACGGAAAGCACGGTTAACTTAGGACATTTATTGGTCTTTTCCCGCAGGGGAATTGAATTGGTGACCACAAGCGATTTTAAACAGGAATCATTGAGCCGCTCAATGGCAGGCCCGGAAAGCACGGCATGAGAACAACAGGCATGCACTTCGCTTGCTCCATTTTCCTTCAGTTTGGCGGCGGCACCGCATAGAGTCCCAGCCGTATCAACCATGTCATCAAGCAAAACGGCTGTTTTTCCTTCCACATTACCGATAACATGCATGGCTTCACAGACATTGGCTTTTTCACGACGTTTATCAATTATCGCAAGTCCGCAATTTAATCGTTTGGCAAAAGCTCTAGTCCTTTCAACGCCACCGGCATCCGGAGAAACCATAACGACGTTATCAAAACTGTTACGGATATATTTCAATATGATCGGGGCCGCGTAAAGATGATCCACTGGAATATTGAAAAAACCCTGTATCTGACCGGCATGCAAATCCATACAAAGGACTCTGCGCGTGCCCACGGCCATCAACATTTCCGCCACAGCTTTAGCAGTTATCGGCACACGCGGCCGTACCTTGCGATCCTGACGCGCATAACCGTAATAGGGTAAGACAGCTGTAATCCTGCGAGCCGATGCTCTGCGCAGGGCATCAATCATGATCAACAATTCCATGAGATGATCATTGACGGGCGTGCAAGTAGGTTGAATCACAAAGACATCCGTACCACGAACATTTTCACCAATCTCTACGGAAATTTCACCGTCCGAGAATTGTTTCACCTCGGCTGCGCCAAGAGGCAAGTCCAGATAGCGACAAATTTCTTGGGCAATGTCGGGATTTGCATTCCCTGAAAACACTTTCATAATATTGGGCATCTCTAGGCCTCTTCTCCACCTGCCGGCCGGATAACAACAAACTCGCCAGCCACTGTGAACGGTTGAAAATCTGCTGGATTACGGCAACAGAAGTCCATTCTATTAACTGATGAAATGGCTGGGGCGGAGGGATTCGAACCCCCGAATGCAAGGATCAAAACCTTGTGTCTTACCGCTTGACGACGCCCCAATCCAATTTTTATTCTCTACCTCGACGATAAAAAAACAGTCCAATCTTTATGCAATGGCTGAACGAGAAATACCTGCTCATATACCTTTTGCATCTGTTTGCAACATGCTACCGCCTGTTTTCTGGAACTTTTTCCAAAAAGTGCAAAAACCGTCGGCCCTGAACCGCTCATCAAAGAAGATAAAGCACCTGCCGCCAGCAGTTGCTCTTTGATGTCAACTATTTCCTTAAACAAGGATACTGTGATTTCCTCGAGATCATTACGCACGTTACAGGGCATAAAAGATTGGCTCGAGAATGGATTTTTCAGATTTAACAAATCCCTGAAATGCGAATTTTTCAGGTTAATTTTTTTTTCTTCCAATGTCAACGCTAAATTCTCATAAATCAATTTTGTCGACACAGGAAAACCCGGATTAACCAACAATACGCTTACATCTTCCAGGCCGCACGCCTCGCTCAACCTGTCACCTATACCCGTTGCCCAGGCCACTGGCCAGTCATAGATAAAAAGAGGAACATCCGCACCAAGCCGTACTCCGACGGCGGCAAGTTCATCACGGGGAATTTCCGTTTGATAGAGCCTGTCAAGGCCAACAAGAACCGCTGCTGCATCACTGCTGCCACCGCCTAGGCCTGCGGCAACGGGAATACGTTTACAAAGGGTAATTCGGGCACCGCAGTCAGCAGGGAGTCTACCGGCGTAGGTCGAAAAAAAAAGAAGAGCCGCCCGAAGCGCTATATTTTCACTATCCTGGGGCAGATTACTATCCGGACAGTACAGTGAAACTGTTTCGGCAGCCTCGATCTCTATGCGGTCGCAGAGATCAAGCTTCTGCATAAGCGTGGCCAGGAGGTGATACCCGTCATCTCTACGTCCCAATACCCGCAGGTACAGATTTATTTTTGCCGGCGCATGCAGGCGGACTTTTGTCAGCATAATGAAGCGTCAGTGCATATCCGTCACGTAAAGGTGAGTTTCTCCAAGGTAGAGCAGGCGAATAAATTCGCCTCTACAAAACACGCAACAATATTATTGCCCATGAAATTTACGAGATAATCCATTAAAATTATAGAAAGTTATGCGCACAATTTTCTCGGAGTCTACGCTTACCTTTTTTTCTGGCAGGTGCCCGGGAATAAGGCTCTAATGTTCCTTGCATGTTTGGACAAAACGCATTTTAAGCTCATACACGACCCTGGTCAGCAACTCTCCTTCATCACTGCTCAAATTTCCCTTGGTTTTCTTCTGGAGGAGTGCAAGGGTATCAATTGCATTTTTAGCAAGTTCAAGATCCACATTTTTTCTGCCGGTCAGTGGATCCCCTATATCTCCAAGATGATATAAAGCCGAGGTGTTCAACGAGAGAACAAAAGAGGAAAAAGTGACTTTCGGCATGACACATTTTCCTTCACTGTCACGGATTCTTCCATCCGGACATCCGCATTTATTATCCTGCTTACTCATCTCTGTTCCCCTCTTTTCCTTCAATACCAATAGAATAGAAAACCATTAACCCTAAGATTACCCATCATACGTCGGCAACTCAAGAATCATTGCATTGTCAATGTCATCAAGTTTCATGACTTGTTCCAGCAAATCATTATCAACCAGGGTGTCGGTATTAAGCAGAATCACGTTCTGACTGGAGGCCTCTTCCCTGCCGACGGTCATCCGTGAAATATTGACGCCATATTTGCCGAGAGTGGTGCCCAGTGCCCCAATCACTCCGGGGACATCCTTGTTGTATACCAACAACATGGGGCCGGCCGGCAGAGCTTCCAGCCGGAATGAATTTAACCGGACAAGGCGAGGCTCTTTTTTACCAAACACAGTGCCTGCCAGCATATTCTCACCTTTGGTTGTCTTGACGGTCACTCTGAGGAGATTGGTAAAATCAGCGGCCTGCTGTGTTTTGGACTCAACAACTTTAATCCCGCGTTCCTTGGCAATCAGGGGGGCATTGACAAAATTAACCGCATCCTGGAGAATGGGAGTGAACAACCCCTTCAACAAAGCAACCGTCACCGGTCCGGTATCCTGATCGGCAAGGTCGCCGGAAAACTCAAGGTTAACTTCCTCCACACCGCCACCGGCAATCTGCATGTGCAGGGAGCCTAACATCTCACCGAGGCTGATATAAGGGCCGATCTTTGCCAGCACCTCATCGCTGACCGAAGGAACATTCACTGCATTGCGGACCGCACCCTTGAGCAGGTAATCAGCTACCTGTTCGGCTATGGCGGAAGCCACATTTTCCTGCGCTTCACTGGTGGACGCCCCCAAATGCGGCGTGCAGATAAAATTTTTCAATCCTAACAGCGGCGTACCTTCCAGGGTCGTCGGTTCCTTTTCGAACACGTCAAGAGCGGCACCGGCAATCCGCCCTTCGGACAGGGCTTCAAACAGGGCCTGTTCATCAAGAACTCCACCTCGGGCGCAGTCAATGAACATGGCATCTTCTTTCATATTGTTGAAAAATTCGGTGGATAAAAGATGATGGGTTCCCTTCGTCAACGGAGTGTGGACACTGATAAAATCGGCACGGCCGGCCAGTTCGTTGAGTTCAACCAGCTCAACACCAAGTTTTTCAACGAGATCAGGCGGCATGAAGGGATCATAGGCAATGACCTTCATCTGTAAACCATGGGCCCGGGTGCAGACAATGGATCCAATACGACCTATGCCGACAATTCCCAGGGTTTTACCGGTCACTTCCCGACCCATAAAACTCTTTTTTTCCCATTTACCGGCCTTCATGGAAGCCGTAGCCAGGGGAATGTTTCTGGCCAGAGACATCATCATGGCAATGGCATGCTCAGCAGCCGTGGTCGCATTACCGTCAGGCGCGTTCATTACCACGATACCCTTCTGACTGGCTGCGGGGATATCAACGTTATCCAGACCGATACCGGCACGGCCGACCACTTTTAGTTTAGTGGCGGCCTCAACGATATCTTCCCGAACTTTGGTGGCGCTGCGAATGACAAGGCCGTCATATTCAGGAATAATCGCTTTGAGTTCTTCGGGCGGCAGGCCCGTTTTGACATCGACCTCCAACCCCGCTTCCAGAAGAATCTTTTCACCGATAGGCGCCAGATTATCACTGATTAACACTTTCATTCTTCTCTCTCTCCCGGGCGAAATATATTTTATTATGGGTAATAGTTATTGATTTTTAACTGTGAAACAGGAACTATAACGATATTGTCGTTTACAGACAATACTAAAAACTACAGGGCACGGAAAAAAATTATTCCATAATGCGCTGGATTTTATTTCAGATTCAAGGCATGTAAAGAGGTACATTTTAAGTAACTGTTCAGGAGCACCCCATCTCTGCACGGTCAGGCCTGATTCACATAGGAATCACTATAGTTCACAGGCCTGCCTGCACAGATATGGAGCACTCCTGAACAGTTACAGGCTGTGGCCGGGGAAGTTCCCTGCACCCACCTGAATAGTTATCATTTTAATAAGACCTAACTTTTTTCACAACGTAGCAGCAGGAGTAAAAGACAAACTGGATGGGACAACTATTTTTTCCAGGGTCCTGAAAGCAGTCCTCTTGCCCCCACAACGGCATGGATATTTTTACAGCCTTGCATCTTTATCAGCAAGTGGCTATAGAAACACTTTCTTTGCCGCATACATAATCGATACAGGATATAACACTTTTTTAGCATGAGGAATGAAAAATGACCGAAGTCAGGGTTCGCTTTCCCCCCAGTCCCACCGGATATCTTCATATCGGTGGAGCCAGAACCGCTCTGCTTAACTGGCTGTGGGCCAGAAAAAATAACGGCAAACTTATTTTACGCATTGAGGATACCGATGCGGAACGTTCTACGGAAGAGTCCATTACCGGGATTATTGACGGCCTGACCTGGCTCGGTCTTGACTGGGATGAGGGACCGTATTTTCAAACCGAATTTTCAGAAGACCATCAGCGGGCCGCCCGGCAGTTACTGGATTCCGGTCATGCCTATAAATGCTTCTGCACAAAGGAAGACCTCGATAAAAAACGTGCGAACGCGCTTGCCGCCAAACAGGATGTCCGGTATGACGGCACCTGTCGAAATCTGACCCCTGAACAAATTAAGGAAAAAGAAACTAAGGGACTGCCGGCGGTTGTCCGTTTCAAAGTTCCGCAACAGGAAGGCGTGGTCGCCTATCATGACAAAGTATTGGGCACCATTGAGCGGGCATACTCGGATATTGATGATTTTGTCATTGTCCGCTCCAACGGCAAACCTCTTTACCTACTCTGCAACGTGGTTGATGATATCAGGGACCGCATCACCCATATTATACGTGGCCAGGACCACATGACCAATACCACCAGGCAGGTCCTGCTCTATCAGGCCCTGGGTGCCACGATCCCTGTCTTTGCGCATATGCCGCTCACCCTTGATCTGCAGAAGAAAAAAATATCCAAACGCAGTCATGGTGAGATCGTTTCCGTTCAATTCTACAGGGAAAAAGGTTTTCTGCCCTGGGCATTGTGCAATTTCCTTGTTTTGTTAGGGTGGAACCCAGGTACCGACCAGGAAATATTCAGCCGCGAAGAACTCATTGAGGCTTTCACCCTTGAGCGCATATCCAAGGTAAATTCAGTCTTTAATTATCAAAAGGGAAATGCCAAATTTTTCACCGACCCTAAGCTCATATCAATCAATGAACAGTATCTGCGCAGCATGGAGATCACCGAACTTGCGCAACTGGTCAAAAAGGAACTTGAGACGGAAGGGTTATGGGATGAGGCCTATGAAGGTGAAAAGCAGGACTGGTTTTTCGTCACCATTGACCTGATCCGTGATCGATTTCATACCTTGAAAGACTTTACCACCGCAGGCAGGGCCTATTTCAGTGACGACTATGAGATAATGGCCAAGCCGTTGAAAAAAAATATCCTCAAACATCCGGAGTTGAAAACCTGGTTACCAAAACTTGCCGAGCGTTTGGGCAAGTTGTCATCATTTACCGAGGAAGAGGTGGAACGGGTAAGCCGTGAGATGGCAACAGAACTCGACATAAAACCCGGCATCCTGATAAACGGCATGCGCACCGTGCTGACCGGCCAGTTGGCCGGGCCATCCATGTTTACCGTTCTGGTGGCCCTGGGAAGAGAAACGGTTGTTCGCCGGCTGCGCAATATCGACCGTCTTTATGAAGCTTAAATAATCAGAAGACCATGACTGAACAAGCACCAGACAAACCCGTTGATTTTATTCGCCAGATTATCGCCCAGGATTTACAAAGCGGGAAGCACAAACAGGTCATTACCCGCTTTCCACCGGAACCAAATGGATTTCTGCATATCGGTCACGCAAAATCCATCTGTCTCAACTTCGGTATTGCCGGGGAAAATGATTCGGTCTGCCACCTTCGCTTTGATGATACCAATCCGGACAAGGAATCGACCGTCTATGTGCAATCCATCAAGGAAGATGTCCATTGGCTCGGGTTTGACTGGGGAGAGCATCTTTATTATGCCTCCGACTATTTTGACAAGCTCTACGAATTCGCTCTTCAGCTTATAAATATGGGCAAGGCCTATGTCTGCCACCTCAGCAGCGAAGAGATGCGTCAACATCGCGGCACCCTGACCGAGCCCGGCAAGGAAAGTCCCTACCGCAATCGCAGCGTTGCAGAGAACCTCGACCTGTTTGAACGAATGAAAAATGGTGATTTTCCCGAGGGAACCTGTGCCCTGCGTGCCAAAATAGATATGGCCTCACCCAACATCATCATGCGCGATCCCGTCATCTACAGGATAATGCATGTTTCCCATCATCGCACAGGGGACAAGTGGTGTATTTATCCCATGTACGATTTCACCCACTGCCTGTCCGATATGCTCGAAGGTATCACCCATTCGCTCTGCACCCTGGAATTTGAAAATAACAGGACTTTGTACGACTGGGTGCTCGACACCTTGAATACTCCCTGCCATCCCCGACAGATTGAGTTTGCCCGGCTTAATATCAATTTTACGGTCATGAGCAAAAGAAAACTCCTACAACTGGTCGAAGAAAATCATGTCTTGGGCTGGGATGATCCACGCATGCTGACGATTTCCGGACTCAAGCGTCGTGGATTCACGCCCGCTTCCATTCGTAACTTCTGTGACATTATCGGAATCGGCAAACGTGACTCCTGGATCGACATGGGGGTTTTGGAAAAAACAGTCCGGGATGACTTAAACGTCACGGCCCCGAGGGTACTTGGTGTTCTCAAACCCTTGAAAGTGGTGATCACCAACTATCCGGAAGATAAAGAGGAAGAGCTTACCGCTCTCAATCATCCCCAAGATCCGGCAATGGGAACCCGCAGCCTGCCCTTTTGCCGAGAACTTTTTGTTGAGCAGACCGATTTCATGGAAGATGCGCCGAGAAAATTTTTCCGACTCTCGGTCGGCAGGGAAGTTCGGCTCAGATATGCGTATCTTATCACCTGTCAGGAGATTATCAAGGATGAGAGCGGAAAGGTTGTCGAACTGCGCTGCACCTATGATCCTGAAACGCGTGGCGGGACGGCACCGGATGGACGTAAGGTGAAAGGGACAATTCACTGGGTTTCAGCCAGGCATACGTTGCTGGCCGAGGTGCGACTCTATGACAGGCTGTTTACGGTTGAACATCCGGACATGGATAAAGAAAAGGATTTTAAAGAATTTATCAATCCCGACTCTCTGCAAGTGCTGCAGGATTGCGCCCTTGAGCCATCACTTTCTGCAGCCGGTAAAAACGAAAGATTTCAATTTGAACGTCAGGGCTATTTCTGTCTGGACAGCAAGGACAGCCGCCCGGATCATCCGGTATTTAACCGCATTGTTACCCTGCGTGACTCCTGGGCAAAATTGACCAAAAAGAAAAAATAACCTGATCACCACTACAAGCCGGTTTGGATGAAATCAGGGATACCGTCGCTTTTTTTGGGAAAATGAATTGACCTGAAATCAGACAGTAACGCGACTGAATGCGATTTGAGATTATCGCCGCAATGATATTATCTTCTGTTGCTGAGGGATGGTGATAAGCAAAATAATTGAAAAACTGTCTGCTCAACCCAGGGTTGCAGCTGCACACTGGGCGGCAACGCATAAAAACAGGATTGCAACGACGGCAGTAAGAACTATCCATATGCAGCAGATAAAGGAAAGACTCTTCACAAGACGACACAACAAAAGCGTTCCCCTGTAGCAAACCTCCAAACAGGCCAGAGGCAAAGCGATACAGAAGATGATACCATTCAGGCCGTTGAGAAGTATGGATGATGCCGGTACCGGCCCATCTCCTCCATGTATGCACTGACACTGTATAGTGTTTTGCATTTCCCCACCTGAACAAGAAATTCAGACCTCCTGACCTCGAAAGATTTTCTCTTGGCATTTTATTCTCTGTAACAAGTAGAAATTGCGTTGAAAAAAAGAAATACCCTTCTGTTAGGTCGGGAAAACTTGTCGAACGGACAG
Organism: Desulfobulbaceae bacterium; assembly: GCA_015493715.1. Classification (GTDB taxonomy): domain Bacteria; phylum Desulfobacterota; class Desulfobulbia; order Desulfobulbales; family Desulfobulbaceae; genus DRLX01. The sequence goes on along the minus strand of WGCP01000401.1, from coordinate 32 downwards.
GATTTAGATACGTTACCGAAAGGAAGGAAAAC
>WGCP01000400.1 GCA_015493715.1 Desulfobulbaceae bacterium | reverse complement strand
CGAGTCAATAAAGTTCGGCCCCAAATCCGGGAAAAACAGACGACCTTTCCCTTGACAACAACGAAAACGCCTTGTAAGCAACCGGGATATCAGTAATCCTGTAACCGTTCACCAAGGGGCGTATAAAAGTTCGCAACTCATGGTGCAGTAATCCCCAAACTGGAGCTCAACAGATGACCGGTAAATATATATGTACACTCTTTTTTCTTCTCACGGCGCTGCTCTGCCTGGGCAGCCAACCCCTGCATGCAAAGGATAACAAAATGAAAGATGGACTCTATGCAAAAATCCAGACGGACAAAGGTGATATTCTACTCAAATTGTACTACGATAAAACCCCGCTCACGGTTATTAACTTTGTCAGTCTTGCCGAAGGCACCATGAATCTGGGCGGCGCGCCCAAGCCCATCGGCACCCCCTTTTATGACGGCCTTAAATTTCACCGAGTCATCAAGGATTTTATGATCCAGGGTGGTTGCCCATTAGGCACGGGCACCGGAGGACCGGGATATACCTTTGCCGACGAAATCGTGCCGAAACTGCGATTTGACAAACCTGGAATATTGGCCATGGCCAACGCCGGTCCCAACACCAACGGCAGCCAGTTTTTTATCACGCATGTGCCGACGCCCCATTTAAACGGCAAACATACGATTTTCGGCCGGGTTATCGAGGGGCAGGATGTCGTCGATGCCATTGCCCAGAACGATGTTATCAATCATATCGAGATCATTCGCGTCGGCAGCAAGGCGAATAACTTCAAAACAGGTCAAGAAGCTTTTGACAAAGCCAAGCAAAAAATCGACAAAGAAGAACACAGCGCCGAGCTGGATGAACAGGACAAGATCATAAAGATGATCAAAAAGAAGTGGCCCAAAGTCCGCCACACCCATACCGGCATGTATTTTGTCATCACCAAAGAAGGCGAAGGTAAGACGCCGAAACCCGGAACCACCATTACCGCCCATTATACCGGTAGACTCCTTGCCAACGGCCGCAAATTTGACTCTTCCTATGACCGAGGCGAACCTATTAAATTTGAAGTCGGCGTCGGCAAAGTTATCCGAGGCTGGGACGAGGCGCTGATCCACATGAAACGCGGCGAAAAACGAACCCTGATCATCCCGCCGAAACTTGCTTATGGCGAACGCGGAGCCGGCGGCGTCATCCCGCCCAATGCCTGGCTGGTCTTTGACGTCGAACTGGTCGATTTTTAAATTTTCCCAATAAAAGAACCGGGCGGGCCAAGTGCCCGCCTTTTTTTAGTCTCCGTTTCGTTGTCAACACGCATTATCAGCAGCCATCTCCTTTTCAGCCTTGGGACTCTTGCGCAAACAGATCATCCAGCGGGCTGGCTACACCGTGGCCACCCTGCTGGAGGACATGGGTGTAAATCATGGTCGTTGACACATCCTCATGACCCAATAAGGCCTGAATAGTCCTGATATCAGTCCCGCGTTCAAGCAGATGGGTGGCGAAACTATGACGCATGGTATGCGCACTCACCTTTTTATCCAGACCGCCTTTGCGGACCGCTGACCGTATCCCCTTGTTTACCGCACTGGGATCAACGTGGTGACGCCTCATCTTCCCGCTCATCGGATCCGTTGACAAATTCCGGGAAGGAAAAACATACTGCCATCCCCATTGGTTCGCAGCACCGGGATATTTACGTTCCAGCGCATGGGGAAGATAGACCGCCCCATAGCCTTCAGCCAGATCACGTTTATGCATGGCCCTGACCCGGATCAGGTGATCCTTGAGCCAATGGTTCAATCGCTTTGGGAAAAGTAGTCACCCTGTCCTTACCGCCCTTGCCGGAACGGACGGTAATCTGTCGATATCCAAAATCCAGGTCCTGCACCCTCAACCGTACAGCCTCGGTAATTCGCAGCCCGGCACCATAGAGCAACTGCGCCACCAACCTCGGTACCCCTTCCATCAAGGACAGAATCGTTGCCACTTCTTCCCGGGTCAACACTACGGGAATCTTGACCTTACGTGCCGCTCGTACCCCATTAATTTCCTGAGTTAACTCCTGTTTTAAAACGCGTTTGTACAAAAAAAACAAAGCATTCATTGCCTGGTTCTGCGTGGATGGGGCCACATGCTTTTCAATGGCCAGATACGTTAAATAATCTTCAATTTTCTGTTCACTCGCCGCAAAAAGCTCTTCCCGGTTTTTCATCTTATGAAAAACAATAAATCTCCGTATCCAATCAATGTAAGATCGCTCCGTGTGTATTGAATAATGCTTGCGGCGCAACACATCTCGGACTTCCTCAAGAATAGGTTTCTTTTTCACTTGGGAACTCATTGAAGTTATGATAAATTGTTAGTAATTATTAAAAATAATATCTTGATTACCACTAAAACTCAGTTTGAATGACAACAGGGATACCATCGCTCTTCCAAGAAAATTTATCTAACTGAAATTAGGGAATAACCCTTATAAAATGCCATTTCAGAACGTTGCTGTAGCGATGTTATCCCTTAGTGTACTGAGTAATGGCGGTAATATTGATAATGAATTTTGTTAAATTTTACCTGATAACATCCTAAAAAGCAATTTATCAGGTACTTTTTTTCTGATAATCAATTGTTACATTCATGGGAAAAATCTATTTGTTTTGGCCTCAGGTAGTGACAATCGGAATTGCTCAACCAATACGTCTTGCAGGCTGGTACATGG
>WGCP01000399.1 GCA_015493715.1 Desulfobulbaceae bacterium | reverse complement strand
GGTCAGGAGATGCAGTGCCTGCAGAATGATAGACTTTCCGGCCCCGGTCTCACCGGTAAGGACAACCAGACCGCTGTCACGGTCCGGCAATTCGAGGTGCATTGATTTGAGTAATGCCAGGTTTTTAATCCGTAATTCTTGCAGCATACACTTGTTTGGGTAAAGGTTGGCCTCTACACTCCGTCCGTCTGTATTTGGTTTTCAAGACATTCTTCTTGACGTCATTTGCGACACTATATATCCTGTCGATTATTCTTCTTTTTATGGGCGCCGGAATAAAAAAAATATCCCATCCTGTTTACCTTCTACTCCAACTCGAATGTTGCGTAAAAGATTTACGGAAAAAGGGATCGCTGAAACACCAACTGCCAGCATGTTTCCACTGCTCATTATGGCTGTAGCGTGATTTTTTGGTCCAACCGTGCCGGTTACATAGCATCAATATGCACCCCGTTGCACGTCTTGAATCAGAGGAAAAATCCGGCGCATTACGGGACAAATATTTTTCCGTCACCCTAACCTCAGAGAATCCCATGAAAAAAAGCCGGCAACTCAGTGCCAGCCTGGAAGATTATATCGAGGTGATTTACCATATCATCGCCGAAAAACAAGTCGCCAGGGGCAAGGACATCACCGCCCGTCTCGGAGTAAGTGGTGCCTCGGTTACTGAAGCACTCAGGTCACTTTCAAAAAAAGGACTCATCAATTACGCCCCTTATGAGGTCATTACCCTGACCGATGAAGGCAGAATTGCGGCAAAAGATGTCATAAGGCGACATAATGCCCTGAAGAAATTTTTTATCGAAGTCCTTGCCATTGATGACACTATTGCCGAACAGGGCGCCTGCAAGATTGAACATACGGCACCGCCGGAGATTATTGCCCGAATGGTACAATTTATCAAGTTCCTTGATCAATGTCCCAGGGGCGGCAAAGACCTTATCCATGGTTTTACGGACTTCTGTGAAAAAGGACGGCCCAGGCTCGATTGCGATGACTGTGTCGCACAATGCCTGAAAAACACATCCCAGCGGCAGGAGTAACAGGACCGCAGTCATAAAAAAATTATTGTCTCATCAGGGCGATTATTTCTCCGGGTTCAGGGAAACGCCCTTCTTTTTTTTTGGAAAAAACAATTTCTCCATCCACGATAACTTCATAAACACCGCCGCTGCCCTGGACGAGTTCAACATCCAAGTCCTGTCCGAATGCTGCCAGCAGTTCATCCTCCAGCCTGGAGGCACGGGGTTTATAATTTCACTGACCACAGTATTCAATACGCACTTTCATAATTTCTCCCATAAAATGGCATGAAAAAAGCAACCTGTATATTCACATGTTGCGACCGGTCCGGACAACTCTTCAATTGCCGATATTCTACCATAGAGAACATTCCCTGCAAAGGGTGGCGCAAAGGGGTTTGATTCCATCAATTACTTTTTCTTTCCCAAACCTTAAACTTCGGGCTATTATACTGGTATGATTTCATCGAAAATTTGCTCAACAACCGTACGTTACGCCCATGCCCGTTTATGAATACTCTGCCCTGAACCCGGCCGGAAAAAAACTTAAAGGGATAATAGAGGCGGATTCACGGACTGCCGCCAGACAAAAAATTCGGCAGGCAGGCAACTACCCTGTTGATATCAAAGAAACTCTTTCAGGGAAAAAGGGGGAGAAAAAGAGAAAATTATCCTTTCCCCGGCTGGGCGGACGCATCAAACAGCAGGAGGTGCATATCGCCACCCGCCAGTTGGCCACCCTGCTTGGCGCCGGTATTCCATTGGTGCCCGCCTTAAACGGCCTCATCGAACAGACAACCAATCCCGCCTTTCGCACTATTATTGCCCAGATAAAAGACCAGGTGAACGAGGGGAACTCTCTGACCGCCGCCCTTTCCGAGCATCCACGTATTTTTTCAAAGATTTATATCAATATGGTCCAGGCGGGTGAGGCTTCCGGCTCTCTGGATGTCGTCCTGGAACGACTCGCTGATTTTGGTGAAAACCAGCAGGCGCTGAAATCCCGCATTACGGCCGCCCTTATCT
>WGCP01000398.1 GCA_015493715.1 Desulfobulbaceae bacterium | reverse complement strand
TGGGTTTGTTCAAGAGCAAGGGGATCAAAAATGTCTCACAAAAGGTTCGCCAATTAGCTATGACACCGCGTGCCGTCTTGGATTACATGAAAATGACCAAAAATAGTTGCGCGGTATCGACAGCTTGAAAATTAGAACTAATTTACCGTGTTTTCACTGCCAATCCCGTTGACAAATAAGCTCAGCAAATGTTACCATGCCGCCTGTGCCCGGATGGCGGAACTGGTAGACGCAAGGGACTTAAAATCCCTCGGCACTTGCGGCTGTGCGAGTTCGATTCTCGCTCCGGGCACCAATAAAACAATAAGGGCCAACACCTTTAAACAAGAAGTGTGTTGGCCCTTTTCTTTTTTTATTTTCTCTATTCTTTGGTTGTCCATCATAGAATCGAAAAATTTCATCGTTTTTTCCCTTTATTCATTCGACAACCTCAATTTCCTTGATATAATTATTGTTACTAATAAATACATTATTCCCAAAAGCCCGTCGGCAAACGGGGGGCCAACAATCCGGAGGAATACGAATGTCCGTTTTTACTTACCAGGCAATTGATCTTTTCAACTGGTTGACCAACAAAAAAGATATTATCGTCCTTGATGTTCGCAACGACAAGGATTTCAAACGATTTCATGTGGAAAGCCCCTGCCCTTTTGAATTAATGAATATTTCCTATTATGACTTCATGGAAATCGAGGATGAATGCGTCGCCCGCATTCCCAAAGGGAGGGACATCCGTATCGTCTGTGCTAAAGAGGGATCGGCAAAATATGTTGCCGAGATTCTCGATAAGCATGGATTCGAAGATGTCGGTTACCTGACCGGCGGTATTAAAACATGGGGTAATCTGCTGGTTCCCAAACTGATCAATCCCGATAAGGACTATGAATTGTACCAGTTTATCCGGCCCGGCAAGGCCTCGCTCAGCTATGGCCTCCTTTATAATGGAGAAATCATGCTCTTTGATCCATCCAGGGCGGTGGACTTTTATCTTGATTTTGCAAAAGAAAAGGGATGCACGGTCATCAAAACCTTTGAAACCCATCTCCAGGCCGACTACATCTCCGGCAGTCGGGAGATTGCTGCTCGTAGCGGAGCGAAATTTCTAGGCAATGATGGTGATTTCCAAGCCTCAAAAAACAATTACGTTTCCCTGAAAGATGGAGAGACCCACACTTTCAGCAAGGGCGGTCCTTCGATAAAAGTCTTGTTTACTCCGGGTCACACCCCCGGATCGACCAGCTTTATAGTCGATGAGACATATATGATCAGTGGTGACATGGTGTTTATAACTTCCATAGGCCGGCCTGACCTTGGAGGTAAGGCTATTGAGTGGGCTGAAATGTTATTTAATTCCATGAAAATGGTTAAGAAACTTAATGACAATCTGCTTATTCTTCCGGGGCATTATATGAACTGGGAAGAGGCCAATAATGATCTAACTTTCGCCATGCCGTTTGGCTCGGTAAAAGAACGCAACAAAGACATATACAACATTAGTACCCTTGACGATTTCATTACCTTCATCCAAGATAACATGCGACCGCAGCCCGAGGAATACGCTCTTATCAGACAGGCCAATGCAAACCTTGTGGAGTTTGACGAGGACAAACAGGAAGAGCTTGATCTCGGCAAGAATGAATGCGCGGCCACGGCCTATGCTGCTGCTCAAAAGGAAAAAGAGGCAAAAGAGGCCGCCTGAACTGTATATGCGCCATATTCTTGAGTTCTCAACGCCAAAGCGGGAAATCCTGGTCGATATTACCGACCAGGTAAAAACATTCGTTTGGGATTGCGGGATCAAAAACGGACTGGTCGCCCTCTACGCCCAGAGGGCGACCGGAGCAATTATGATCCAGGAAAATTGGGACGACTCCGTTCAGACCGATGTTATTAATCTGCTGGCCGGTATCATCCCCCGTGGCGTCTGGCTGCACGACCAGCAGGATGGAAACGGGGATGCCCACCTGAAATCCGGTCTGATAGGGCCTTCGGAAACTATTCCACTCATAAACGGCAGGCTGGGCCTATCCACCTGGCAGAATATTTTTTTTTGTGAATTCGATGGCCCCCATAAAAAACGGTGTGTCGTGTGTACTATTCTCCCTGACCATCCTGCTCTCTGAACAGCAAACAGCCGTTTCGACCGGGTAAGGCCTGTAAAAAAAATCATTTAGAGACCTGAATTTTTTGCACTGGACAAGGCGAACACCACTCTATAGAATGTCAACATCCCTTACAGGTTATTTTTTATCTTTATCACCAGCAGATTTTATCGTCCCACTTTCGCACGTTAACCAGATAAATCTGCAGCGGTAATCAATAAATTGTTCTTTGCTCTAATAAATATAAGATAAATGAAGACTCCAGCTTCCCATAAAAATCTGATGACAACTCCAGTTCCGGGAAAAAATAAATCTCCGGGAAAAACTCTCTGCCTGCTTCTTCTACTCGGACTTTTCCTGTTCATCCCCCCTGCTTTTGCCACCCCTTCTCTGACGCCAAGGGCGGCAGGATTGTTGAAAAATGCCAAGACAAGGATTACAAGCGAACTTGCCGACAAGGGGTTTTCTCTGGGCCAACCCGTTTTTATGCGCATTTTCAAGATACCCGGTGAACTGGAAGTCTGGCTTAAAAAGGATGACACCTTTCATCTTTTTAAAAAATATGCGATATGTTGTTATTCGGGTTATCCCGGCCCAAAGCTTATGGAGGGAGACTGGCAGAGTCCGGAAGGCTTTTATTTGGTTTCCGCCAGGCAAATGAATCCCAACTCAAATTATCACCTCGCCTTTAACGTCGGCTACCCCAACACCTTTGACCGGGCCAGGAACCGTACCGGCAGCTCTATCATGGTGCATGGTGAGTGTTCTTCACGTGGTTGTTTTGCCATGGGGAATAGTCAGATGGAGGAAATTTATCTCCTGGCCCACTCTGCTTTAACCGCAGGTCAGCACCATTTTGATCTCCACATTTTCCCTTTCCGGTTGACCGCGCGCAACCTGTTTAAATTCCGGAGTTCGCCATGGATCGGTTTCTGGAAAAAACTACGGCCCGGCTTTGATTACTTTGAACTCAATCATCGACCGCCGACGGTGGCCGTCGTCGACGGCAACTACATCATTGGAACGAAATCATTTAACGTAGCAATGGCGTCCCCGCAGGCAAAAAAACGCTCTGGAGAAGAATGAACAGGGAACGACGGCAGGACAAGCGGATACGGTTTGAAAGCCGGGTATGCATTGTGACCGACGACGGAATGATCAGTGCCGAGGCCGATTCCCGGGACATCAGCCTTATGGGAATGTATCTTGTCCCGGAGAAAAAGCTGCCTCTGGAAACCTTCTGCCGCTTGAAAATTTCCATTCAGGGAGCCTCTTCCTCCATGGATTTTACCGTACACGGCAAGGTCTGTCGTGTTGACGAGCACGGTATGGGTATTGCCTTTTTTGACATGAAAGAAGACGCCTTTGTACATATCAAAAATCTTATCATGCTCCACACCACCGACGGCGTCCCTAAAAAGCCTCCAACCTTTCCCTGTCAAGAAGACTAATCACCTTGCCATGCAACCGGATAGTTCCCTCCTCATTCATTTTTGTGAAGATGCGAGAAAGAGTTTCCGGGCTGGTTCCCAGCAAACTGGCCAGCTGTCCCTTGGGTATGTCCAGAGTCACGCGGTCCCTGTTCTGTTGTTCCTTGCTTAAATAGAGAAGATGGGAGGCCAGTCGTCCCGGCACTTCTTTCAGGGAGAGATGTTCTATCTGGGTGGCGAACCGGCGCAAACGCATGGAAAACATGGCCAGCATATTCAAAGCAATGGATGGATTGGCATTGACCAGGCGAATGAACTCAGGCCCCGGGAAAAAAAGTAACTTTCCCTTTCCCAAAACCGTTGCGTTGGCAGGAAAAGGGCTATCCTGAAAAACAGCCACCTCGCCGAACGGTTCTCCCTTGCCAAATATGTGGAGAATTTGTTCCCTTCCCTCCGTTGATAATTTAAATATCTTCACCTTTCCCTCAATAACCATGTAAAAACCATCGGCAACATCACCTTCAAAAAAGACGGTCTCTCCTCGGCCATAGTTTTTTACATGAGAAATATCCGCAAGTTCGCTGAGTTGATCAGACGATATGCCGGCAAATAGAATACTGTTTGCTATGAGCTGTTTTTTATTTTCCATAAATTTTTCATAAATTTTTTTCATAAAAAAACACAAAAAAAAGAAAACTTGATTCAGGTCAAGGAAGGTTGACACAATGTGGGTATGATACTTACCGTTACAGATTGAGATAGTACCCAATAAACCTCCCTGCAGCAAGCAGAGGAGGTATCGAATGTGTTTTACGCCCCAAAGAAAGGGTAAATTAAACCAAAAATAGAAAAATCCTGTTGAATGCGACAGTATTTGGCATGACCGGTTCACATTTCAGACCAGGTCATATGCTGCCTTGAAAATCGTCCTGATCATTTTCTATTTCAGAATCGATTTTTTGAGAACACTTCCAAACTAAGGAGACAAACTATGTATTGCAACCAGTGCGAACAGACGGCAAAAGGTATTGCCTGCACAACCATCGGCGTTTGCGGCAAGAAAGAAAATGTTGCCGATATTGAAGACCTACTCATCTATTCCCTTTGCGGCATGTCCCTGTTTGCCAACGAGGCCCGGCAAAAAGGTATTGTGGATGAGGACATGGACCGCTTTGTCATGGAAGCCGTTTTTTCAACGCTGACCAATGTTGATTTTGATCCGGAACGGTTTGTTCCCATGATCAACAAGGCCGTTCAGTTGCGGGATCAATTGAAGACAAAGGTTGCCGATGCCGGAGGAAAAACAGATTTCGATCATCCGGCCGCTATCTTTACTCCAGCCTCCACTATTGAGGCGTTGGCCAGGCAGGGTGCCGAGCTGAACTTTATTCAGGGTCTTGACAAAGACGAAAACGTCCGCTCCCTCAAACAGACCCTTCTTTATGGCCTGAAAGGCATTGCCGCTTATGGCGATCACGCAGCTATTCTCGGCCAGAGCGATCCTGTTGTTGCCGGGTTCATATATGAGGCATTAGCCGCCCTGCTTGCCGAAGGATTGACTGTTGAAGACTGTATCCCCGTTGCCATGAAGGCCGGTGAAATTAACTTAAAAGCCATGGAACTGCTTGATACGGCAAATACCGGCACCTACGGGCATCCGGTTCCCACTTCGGTTCCCCTTGGTCATAGAAAAAATAAATGTATACTGATTACCGGCCATGATCTGCACGATCTTGAGCTGCTGCTCAAACAGACAGAAGGCAAAGGCATCGACATTTATACACACGGTGAGATGCTGCCCTGCCACGGTTATCCTGAGCTGAAAAAATATGACCACTTTTATGGCCATTACGGGACTGCCTGGCAGAACCAGCACAAGGAGTTTCCAAACTTTCCAGGACCGGTTTTGTTCACCACCAACTGTATCCAGAAACCACGCGAAGACTACAAGGACCGAATTTTCACCACCGGCCTGGTCGGCTGGCCGGGAGTTACTCATATTGCCGATAAGGATTTCAGCCCGGTTATTGATAAGGCTCTGGCCATGGACGGATGGCAGGACGATGCCGATAATGGCTCAGTCATGGTCGGTTTTGCCCACAATGCAGTGCTCGGCGTTGCCGACAAGGTCATTGAGGCCGTTAAAAATAAGGATATCCGACATTTCTTTCTGGTCGGCGGCTGTGACGGCGCCAAGCCCGGACGTGATTACTTTACCAAATTTGTTGAGCAGGTGCCGACGGACTGCATGGTTCTGACCCTTGCCTGCGGCAAATTCCGTTTTTTTGACAAGGACCTGGGAGATATCGGCGGCATTCCACGTCTTCTCGATGTGGGGCAGTGCAATGATGCCTATTCTGCTATCCAGATCGCCGTTGCCCTGGCCGGAGCTTTTGAATGTGATGTCAATGACCTGCCACTGTCCATGATAATTTCCTGGTATGAGCAGAAAGCGGTTGCAATTTTGTTGACCCTGCTGTATCTCGGAATAAAAGATATTCGCCTCGGACCCTCCCTGCCGGCATTTATCACCCCGGCTGTTCTGCAGTTCCTGGTCGATACCTTTGAGATCAAACCCGTTGACACCCCGGAAAATGATCTGAAGGCCATCCTGGGATAAACCGGACGACTCTTCTCATATATACCGGGTATTTTTTCATAAAGGGCCGAACCTAAAAGGTTCGGCCCTGTTGCCGGAGGATGAAGAATGACGACCAAAGAAAACCCGAAAACCTTTTGTCCTATGCCTGGAATCAACGCAGGAATGCTCACCTTGCAGGATCTGGAGCGTATTACCGAACTTGTCCGCAAGTATAATATTCCCATGGTCAAGGTGACCGGCGCCCAACGTTTATTTTTCCATGGCCTGGAGCCGGAAAAGCATAAAGAACTTGTTCAGGAGCTCGGCCTGCCCCCCAAACCGCCCCATGCCAGGAATCGCGTTCATTATGTGCAGGCGTGCCCCGGCAAGAACTGGTGTAAATTCGGTGTCAAGTCAACTGAAAGCATCGCAAAAGCCATTAATGGACTTGTGCTGGACGGCCCCCTGCCCTACAAGGTAAAAGTTGGCATCTCCGGCTGCCGTATATGCTGTTGCGAATCCTGGATGCGCGATATCGGTCTGGTTGCGGAAAAAAACGGCTGGCGACTCATCTTTGGCGGTAACGCAGCCGGTAAACCAAGGATTGGTGATCTGATTGCCGAAGGACTCAGCGACGATGAAACCGTGGAAATGATTAAAAAAACCCTCAATTATTACCTGACTACGGCGAAATACAAGACAAGAAGCGCACGTTTTATGGAACGGGTGGGTATTGAAGAATTAAAAAAAAATGTATTGGAATAATCCCTGACGTATAAAGAGTCCTTGACTCGCAACGAGAACTGCCATGAAATGCCCCGGACAGGACAGTCGTTACTGGAGCGGAGAAGATGTTTTTGAGGCACAGTGCCCGAACTGCGGCCATAGTATCGAATTTTTCAAGGATGACAGTCAACAGAAATGCCGAAAATGTGGCCACAGAATGCTTAATCCTAAAATGGATTTTGGCTGCGCATCCTACTGTCCGCATGCTGAGCAGTGCCTTGGCGCCATGCCGCCGGAATTGATCGCCAGACAAAGCGATTTGTTCAAGGATCGTATCGCCATTGCCATGCGGAAATACTTCGGTACCGACGCCAGACGGATTCAGCATGCCCTTGACGTGGCCAAGCATGCGGAAACAATCGGTAAGGCCCAGGAGGACGGCGATATGATGGTTATCATGGCCTGCGGATACCTGCATGATATCGGCATTAAAAACGCCGAGTTGAAGTACAACTCATCCTCAGCCAAATATCAGCATATCGAGGGGCCGCCGGTGGCCCGCGAAATCCTTACCGAACTGAAAGCGCCTACCGAGCTGATAGATGAAGTCTGTGACATAATCGGCCATCACCATTCCCCCCGTGCTGAAGAGACCACCAATTTTAAGGTGCTCTATGATGCCGACCTTATCGTCAATATGGCTGAACTGTATCAGGAAAAGCCGCACTCCATGGACCAGCTTAACAAAATTGTTGCCTCCTCATTTATGACCAAAGAAGGCGCCCTGGAGGCCAAAAGGACATTGAGCAGATTTGTTCAATGAAGAGAATGAGGTTTATAAATAGCCTTACGCCCCCCAAGGAGCCGGGTATTCAACCCGATCAAAAAAATTCTGCTTGCCACAAAAGTCAGGCTTGAGTGGACCCCGGAATAGTATCGCTGTTGTTGCTGATATTGATTGATTCTGAATCAGAAAAAAAAATGACGGCATACAATCTGTAACAATGACCTGAGCGATGTTACCCCTTATTGCTGAGTAATGGTGATACTTGATAGCGTCGTAAAAACTCGATCTACTACGTCGTGAGTCCCTGGGCGATTCACAACATACTACCTGTAAAGTTGAGACCTGCCCCGGAACATTACTCCTCGGAGACTACACTTACCTGTATATTTAGGTTTTTACTTCGCCGTCTTTAAAAAATTTGACCTTTTTACAAGTCCATCATAATTAAAAAACAAGAAAATATAGGATAATCCATGAAAATAATGCGAAAAATCATCCAAATAGATGAGGAACTCTGTACCGGCTGCGGTGAATGCGTTCCCGATTGCGCCGAGGGCAGCCTGCAGATCATTGACGGCAAGGC
>WGCP01000397.1 GCA_015493715.1 Desulfobulbaceae bacterium | reverse complement strand
CTCACTGCTGGTTCTGAAAGCGACGCATTCTAATATTCATGAGAATGCCGACTGCCAGCAGAGTTGTCAGTAATGATGACCCTCCATAGGAAAACAGGGGCAGAGGAATACCGACAACCGGCAGGAAACCCATGATCATAAACAAATTGATAACTGCTTGCCAGAAGATCAACATCACCAGACCAAACGCCAAAATCACCCCAAACTTGTCCCGGGCCGTCATGGCTATATTGATTCCCCAGAGCAAAAGGAAAAAATAACAACTTAAAAAAAAGAGCGCACCGACAAATCCCCATTCTTCACCCCAGACGGAAAAGGCAAAATCCGTGTGCCGCTCAGGCAGAAAATGGAGGTGTCCCTGGGTCCCCTCCATAAAACCTTTACCAAAAATCCGGCCAGAACCAACGGCTATTTTGGACTGCATGATCTGATACCCATGGTTCATGGGGTCCCCTTCCGGATTAAGGAAGGTTTCAATACGCCGTCGCTGATAGTCCTTGAGCAAAAATTTCCAGCCGACAAAGCCTGCCGCAGCGCCAAGAGCGCCGAGGATGCCGATGGTCGACCAGCGCAATTTGACAAAAACGGTCATGGATACAAATAAAATCCCAAGCATCAGGGCCGTGCCCAGATCCGGCTGGATAAGAATCAGCACAAAGGGAACAGCCGTCAGAACCGCCGGCATAATCAGATCCCGCAGCCGATACCCGCCTTCCACTTCTTTTCTCGAATAACAGGCGGCAAGGACAAGAACCAGCACCAATTTAGCCGGTTCCGAAGGTTGGAGACGAAAGAAACCCAGATTTATCCAGCGCTGGGAGCCGTTGATGGTCGTATGGACAAAAAAATTGGTATAGAGCAGCAGCAGGACAATGCCGATATAGAGAATATAACCAAAAGTCGCAAGCTCTCCATAATCAATGGCCATGAGCGCAAAAATCATGACCAGACCGGCACCAAAGAGATAGGCTTGCTTGAGTAACAGCGAAGAAACGGTACCGGTCCCGTTCCAGGTTGAACTGTAGAGATTGGTCAGGGCCATGGCTGAAACCAAAACCAACATCAAAAGCATCACCCAGTCAAAATGATGGATAAGACGGCGATCAAAACGCAACATTTTCTCTTTCCTCTCGGTGTTACCGGGTTTTCTTCTTCCGGCCGGCGCTTGCTTCATCGTGGACAACCTGCACCAAAACATTTCCACTGTCCTTGAGCCGTTTCCTGAAATATGCCTCCAAGACGGCCTTTGCCACCGGTGCAGCACCGGAGCCTCCGTGGAAGCCGTGTTCCACCAGCACAGTAACCGCTATCTCCGGATTTTCCGCCGGCGCAAAGCAGGTAAACCAGGCGTGGTCCCGGTATTTATAGGGAATATCCTTATCCTTGAGATGACGATACTGTTTCAAACGCACGACCTGGGCCGTTCCGGTTTTTCCGGCAACGGTAATACCCAAATCTTTCAGGCGCGCCCGTCTACCCGTTCCATGGCGTCCGTTGACGGCCTCGATGAGTCCCTTGCGAACCAGTTGCAGATTTCTTCCCTGCCCCGTCAGCCTGTCGACAATTTCAGGTTCAAACCGTTCAATAACCTTGCCGTCGGGATCACGGACCTGCTCTACCAGGCCGGGCTTATATAGAGTGCCGCCGTTGGCGACCGTGGCGGTCATAAAGGCAAGCTGCAACGGGGTGACAAGATCAAACCCCTGGCCAATGGCAACGGACAGGGTTTCGCCCTCCTGCCATACCTTGCCGAAACGTTTCTTTTTCCATGCCGACGTTGGAATGAGACCTGATTTTTCATGTTCCATCTCCACCCCGGTTTTCCGGCCAAGGCCGAACATACGCGCATATTTTGCCAGCCGGTCGACACCAAGTCGTTGTCCAACCTGATAGAAATACACATCGCAGGACTCGGACAGGGCACGGTTCAGATTTACCGCGCCATGACCGGCATGCTTCCAGCAGCGATATGTCCTGTTGCCGAACCGATAATAGCCCGGGCAATAAATAATCGAATCCGGGGTAATCACCCGTTCAGCAAGACCAGCCGTGGCCGTCACCAGTTTATAGGTTGATCCGGGCGGATATTGTCCCTGGACAATCTTATTGATCAGTGGATGAAGAGGATTATCCAGCATGGCCTGCCAGTTTTTATAGGAAATTCCACCTATAAATTTATCAAGCTCCAGTGTCGGCGCACTCGCGGCCGCCAGAATACGGCCGCTGTTGACCTCAACGGCCACCACGGCACCGGATTTTTTACCGGCCGCCATGGTCTCCTCAGCGGTTCGCTGCAAATCCATATCAATGGTAAGCTGCAGATCATTGCCGGGCAGGGGTTCGATACCCTTGAGATTGCGCTGTTCGAAACCAAGGGCATTCACTTCCATATAATGCCGCCCCTTTTCACCACGCAGGTCTTTTTCGCGCAGGCGTTCAAGTCCCATTTTGCCGATCAGATCACCGCCCCGATACTCTCCCTCCCTGGAAGATTTTAACTCTTTTTTATTAATTTCACCGAGATACCCAATAATATGTGAGGCAAGATTTCCATAATGATACACGCGAAGCGGCACGACCTCTATTTTGATCCCAGGAAGGTTCATCCGATTATTTTCGATATAGGCAACCTTATTCCAGTCGATGTCTTCCGCCAGTCGTATGGGTATATGGCCCGGCGTTCCGGCCATTTTTCTAATTTTTGCCAATAGACTAGAGACATCAACATCAAGAACCGATGCCATCTTTTTGAGAAGGACATCATCAAGCCGGTTGTTCTCCCGAATCCAGACAACGTTAAACGAGGGCCGGTTGGTCACAATTTCCCGGCCCATACTATCAAGAATATTCCCCCGGGGAGCGGCGATCTCGAGGTAGCGCACGCGATTACTGTCTGCCAGGTGATCATATTTTTCTCCTTGCTGCACCTGAAGGAACCAGAGACGGGCCACCAGAACAGCAAAGAAAAAAATGATGACAAAAGCGGCATAGAAAGCCCGTTTACGAAAAAAATCAAGTTCACCGTCGTCCCTGTGGACAAGCAGAGTTATCCTGCTTTCCTTTTCCTGCTCACTCTCAAACAAAGGGTCTGAACGCTTTTTGTTTGAGAGTCTTTTTCGGCTAAACCTGATCATTGCTTACTCACGAATTGCTTACTCACGATATCGATTGCCGGATCGAAGTCGTCCCTTGTGGAAACCGGTAAATTTTCCTTCAATCCGCCGATTAATGAATTCAAAGAGACGAAACAGGGGAAAGGAGAAAAGGATAACAAGCGCGGCCCTCATAAACATTATCGGCCAGGACCAGGGAATCAGGAAAGACGGCACCGCAAAGCTCATACACACATAGACCAACCAGTTTACCAGCAAATAGCCGACACCGATCATCGGAACCTGATAGAAAGATTCCCTGACCGGCAAACGATCACTCATGACTTTCAGCAGAAAATACCCCAGAATAAAAAGCGCCGGATACATACCGAGAACAAGACCTGACAAAACATCAAAAATCATGGCAAGGGGAAACAAAATAATCAGGCTGCGGAAGAGATCATGCCGGTAGGCAAGATAGGCCACCAAGATGAAATACAAATCAGGGGCACCGTTCCAGACGGGATTGGTCATGAAAACCGTGGTCTGCAAAATAATGAGTAGCAGACCAATAAGAAAAAATATTAAAATAAACATAATATATGGTACCGAAGAAAATGGACCTGAAAAATCCTACATGGAGCGTTCACGGAACAACAGACAATGCATCTCCTTTCTCTTCGGGGATAACCAATTCCTGTTCAATGACCAGCAGGTCCTCAAGGGTCAGAAAATCAACAGACGGTGTTACCTCGATGTGCTGGAACATCCCTCGACGTTTCCTGACGACCTTGGACACAACACCGATGGGCAAACCAGTTGGAAAGATGCCGCCATAGCCTGCGGTCACCACCTGATCACCCTTGTTGACCTCAACGGTTTTCAAAATATAATCCAACTCATAGATCAGTGATCCGGTCCCCTTTAAGATGCCCCGCACCCTTGATT
>WGCP01000396.1 GCA_015493715.1 Desulfobulbaceae bacterium | reverse complement strand
TTGGATATTTTTGAACGTGTTAACAGCGGTGTCCCCCTTACCCGGCAACAGATGCGGAATTGTTTGTTTTCCGGTCAGGCAACCAAATTCTTAAAAGATGAAGCGAACACAAAACTTTTCAAGAAAACAACAGGTAACAGTCTGAATCCACGTACGATGAGAGACAGGGAGTTTATTAATCGCTTTTGCGCATTCCGTCTCCTTGGCCCTGATAGATATAAGGGAGATATGGATGATTTCCTGGCGCAGACATTGGAACATATGAATGAGCAAGATCCTCCCCAACTGGAAAAACTTTCATCTGAGTTCAGAAGAAGCCTCAAAAACAATAAGACGATTTTTGGCAAACACGCCTTCAGGAAACACTCCCGAGGACAGGATGCACGCAGCGTTGTCAATGCATCACTCTGGGACGTTATGTCAACAGGATTATCCCGCTATCCAGAGCATGTGGTTGAAGCGAAACTTGAGCCATTCAGGGAGGCTTTTTACCAATTGCTTAAAGAAGATGATTTTATAGCGTCCATTACCTTGGGCACCAATCAGATAAATCGTGTCAGGTATCGATTCCACCGGGCCAACGAAATGTTTCAGGAGGTATTTGATGATCACACAGATATATCTTCACTACTTTAAATGTTTTGAGTTGCTCAAGCTCCCGGTTAATAACCTGACTTTACTCTCGGGTTCCAATGCTTCTGGAAAATCATCTCTTCTGCAGGCACTGGTATTGCTCCATCAGACAATGCGGGAACACGAGTGGTCTACCCGGTTGATGTTGAATGGGAATACCCTGAAACTCGGTACGGTTGCTGATGTTGTCGATAAGGTTCATGGTCGTCATTCATTTGAAATTGGACTGGAGGCTGATAACCGGAGATATAGATGGAAATGCTCCGGTGAACGGTCCGATATGTCTCTGAGAATTGATAGTGTTGAAGTCGGAACTGTTGTGACTCAAAAACCGGATCACTTGCAATATTTGTTACCCACAGCGATAGATTCAGAGGTATCAGAACTCGCAGATCGCATACGAAATCTTTCCTATATTACTGCCGAACGGCTTGGTCCTCGGGAATTTTATCCTTTGGAGGACATTCAGAACGCCACAGTGGTAGGACCTGCCGGTGAGTATGCAATCAGCCTGTTGCATTCAGGAAGGGATGAAAAAGTTCTGGAGGATTTGGTTATTGAGGGAATACCTGCAACACGATTACGGCAGGTTGAAGCAAGGATGCAAACCTTTTTTCCAGGTTGCGGTCTGGTTGTGGAACAGGTGCCACGCATGAATGCGGTAACATTAGGCATTCGTACTTCTCAAGATACTGATTTCCACCGGCCTATTAATGTGGGTTTTGGTTTAACACAAATTTTACCGATTATCGTAGCAGCTCTATCAGCCAATAATCATGACATTTTATTAATTGAAAACCCTGAAGTTCACCTTCATCCAGCAGGGCAAGCCCTTATGGGGCAGTTTCTGGCCACTGTCGCTCATGCCGGTGTTCAGGTCATTATTGAGACACATAGTGATCATATTTTAAATGGTATTCGCCGAGCTGTTAAAGGGGGAATTTTGTCACCAGAGCTTGTAGCGCTCCATTTTTTTAGACTGCGTCAAGAAAATGAATCTCAAGTTATTACGCCACAACTGGATAAGAGCGGCAATATAGACGTATGGCCGGAAGGTTTTTTTGATCAGTTTGATAAAGACATGAATCATTTCGCGGGCTGGGATATTTGATATGGAATTGCTGGTCAACGATTTATCTGTTCACGGGCAATTTGGTGATGTTGCATCGTTTAGAACTGCAATTACACGGCTTATGTCAATGCGTAATTTGAGCAAACAATATGGCATCGAGTTATATTGCCACAGAAATATGGCTCATGCGCAAGTCACAAAGTCACTGATTATGCCCCAGATGGTAGGAAAATTTTCGCAGGCCGAAAGGAATGCGTTGATGCAGTGGCTAACTAGATATGGACCATATTGGGAGGATGACCGTCAGCATGGTCAAGATGATTATCTGGAATGTAACGGTCAGATTGTCACTGACAGCGCTCTTGGGGAGGCGGCCTTTCGTTGTTTTCACGCAGGTGAGGCTCAGGTAGTCAGCCTGATCCCATCAGACTGGGAAGGTTCTCCTTTGTCGGTGTGATGGCGAGAAAACGACAGCGATGACGTAGAAGAACAAATTGTAAATCATATTAACAAGGAAACCCTTGAAAAGAGTTTACGCTCAACCGCACCGGCTATAACCTCATGGCAACAGCTGGAAAGTGTCTGCTGTACCCGGTTTTCAAATCTGAATTTTTCTGCAGATGCCTTTATGCCTCTGGAAGGCCATCCGTTCGTACCAGGTGCCGCTCAACGCATTGTTGAACGTATTGATGTGTTGAATCGGTTAAAAACCTGTTTTGATGCCAATGGCAACCGAACAGTTGAAGGGAATCAACTTTACCAGGACTATTTTACTGGGGATAAGGCATGGTTTTCTGATTCGTCTAATAAAGAAAAACGGAATTTTAAAAATGAAATGACTTTCAGACATCCTGACCGAAGTGGTGAAACATTGTTTTGTACGATGCACGGCAAGGTAAAAACACCACAAATTCGTATACATTTTTCATGGCCTATTACTGCGAGTACACCTCTTTACGTCGTCTATGTCGGGTATAAAATCACCAAAAAATGAAATGCCTTATTTTAATGCTGGGCCAATCTCTCTATAGAGGATGTTTGCACCGTAATGGAAAATCGTATCACCCAGGCCCTGAGCAACCTCTTTGAACGTCACCGGATTGTCTTCTGGTATGACGCAAAACAGGAGTTGCGTCGTGATTTCGAGGCACTTGACCTGCCCGGTATTGATAAACTAGAGCTTGCCAACAACGAATTTGCCGTCAAGTATCGCATTTTGCGCAGGGAGCCTTCACAAAAATTTCTGCTCTATCGGGAAGGGCCGCAGCCTGCTGACCTTGACAACTGGCTGCTGGACGTGCAGCTGGGCTATGGTGAATTCCGCACCGACCAGGTGGGTATCTGGCTTGCGGAACTTGAGCTTGGGCTGGATTTTTCCGATCTTATTGAAGTACATGCAGAATTTTTTCGGGCGATTAAAAGAAAGGATGCACTCAGGAAGCTTTTACAGGCTGATGATACCAAAGGACGCATTCGCTTGAAAATGCTGGCGATCTGTGCAGGGAGCGAGCCACGAGTGGATGCTGTGCTGGAAAATCTGCTGCAGGAGCTGGCCAATGGGCAGGAAAACAAGATTAAACTGGTTGACCGCTGCGGACTGAAACCCTTTCTCTGGGATCAGATGACCCGTTGTTATGGCTATAAATCCGATGCTCCCGGTATCCGCGATTTTGTTATTGAGCTGTTCAAATCGTGCTACGCCATGAGCACAGACGGCCAGGTACGGCTTACCGGTGATGCCCTGGTCTTTCTCAAGCGCTGGAAGGACAGCCGTCACTTTGAAAAAAGCTTTGAGAAACTCTCCGACGAATGTGCGACTGTGCTTGGTATTGAGCAGGATCTTGCCGGCCGGGATTTTCGGAAACTCCTTGAGCTGGATTACTTTCGTCTCATCGATCAGAAGATCATCAGCGACCTGGTCCGGGCAGTGGCCAAACGTTCTGTGTCCAGTGGAGATGTAACGTTATGGGTACGCCGGCGAAGGCAGGGGCACTGGTACCGGGAGTACC
>WGCP01000395.1 GCA_015493715.1 Desulfobulbaceae bacterium | reverse complement strand
TTACGGGAAACTCGGGTGTGGTTACTGATGATTAAGAAGGCAAAACTCATTGAACCATCAAAACTCGAATCACTACTTGATGAAAGCAATCAGTTACTATCGATTTTTGTAACAAGCCTGAAAACCGCCATGGCAAAGAAAAAGTAGATTTTGTAATTCTAAATTCCTTGTTCGTCATTTTGCGGTTTAAAAATGCGTTCAAGTGATAATCATTTTTTCAGCACTTTTTTGTATTTCACCCCTAACAGGGTGAAGGCTGGGGAAAGGATGGGCTAAGCCTGCCGGTAATTTTTACCCAGGGCATCGGGCGGGTCACCGCTGAGAAGACGCAGAAGTAATCGTTTCCTGCCTGTGTTGTTTCTGCCGAGGTGAACCAGAACCAGGGTGAAAATCATAAGCGGGAAGGGTGCCACCTGGAAGATCGGTGCGGGGATGGCCGGAAAGACATCCTGCAGGAGTATGCCGCCCATTTGCAGGAAACCAAAGAGATAGGCGCCAAAGGCAACCCGCAGGGGATGCCAACCCCCGAAGATAACCAGCGCCAGAGCGATCCAGCCCATGCCTTCGCATCCCTGGGGGCGTCCCCATCCCGGTTTGATTGCCAGGGAAAATGCGGCGCCTGAAAGACCGATCAGGGCCCCGCCGAGAAGAGTGTACATGGTCTGTATCTTCCTGGGTCGAATTCCACGGGCCCAGCATCCCTCCGGGTTTTCACCCACGCAACGCAGGATAAGACCCTGTGGTGTCCGATACATGAAAAACCAGAGAAGCGGGATGGCCGCAAAACTGGTGTAGACAATCAGTGAGTGCTGGAAGAACAGGGGGCCGATGACGGGCAGGTCTGAAAGTATGGGCACGGGGACAATGGATAATTGCGGGCCTGCGGTGCGGGCAAACGGTGCGCCGAGGAAATAGGCCAGATCGCGGCAGAGAAAGGTCAGGGCAAAGCCTACCGCCACCTGGGACTGGCCGAGATAAATACTTACTACCACAAGAATCAGGGCGACGAGCATGCCGGTTCCCGCAGCGGAGATAAATCCGACGGCCGGGGAACCTGTCCGGGCGGCGACGACAAAACCGGTCATGGCCGAGAGAAGAATGGCACCGTCCAGGGACAGGTTGATAACGCCTGCTTTTTCCGTCAGAGTTTCCCCAAGGGCGGCCAGCACAAGGGGTGCCGCCGAGGCGACGATGCCCGCCAGAAAAATACCCGGAGAGATGTCCATCAGCCTTTCCTTTGTTTGCGTAGACCATGGACCAGCAGAGCGCTCAGCACGCAGGCCCCCTGGATGACCCCGGACAATGATGAATCAATTTGGAGCATAATCGGCAGCTGTATGGAACCTGCTGCCAGCCAGGCGAAAAACAGGGTAATCAGGGGGACCGGTAGGGACTTGTAGTTTGCCAGCATAACAACCAGCAGGCCCAGGTATCCGTAACCGCTTGATATGGCAGGAATCAGACGGTGATAGACCCCGGTAACCTGCAGGCCGCCCGCCAGTCCGGCCAGCGCGCCGCCGACCATGATAGCAAACAGGCCGTAACGATCCGGATTAATGTGGAAAAGTCTGGATACTTCCGGGTTGAGTCCCACGGCCTTGACCCGTAGCCCGAACCTGGTGTGGCTGAGGAGCAGCCAGGTGAGGGCAAAAGCGCAGACGGCGGTAACGAGCGCGGCCGGGGCCACCCGCCAACCGACAGGCATGGGCAGCCACAGATCGCGGGCAAATATATCGGTGCCGCTCATTGAGGCGATACCGGCCCGTTTCCAGGGCCCGAAAATCAGATACAGGATAATGCCCTGGGCCACAAAGTTTAGACCAAGGCCCCCGAAGATTTCATTGACCCCACCCCGGTTTTTCAGGATACCGACCAGCAGGCCCCACAGACTTCCGCCGACGCAGGCGGCAAGCATGGCGACGATAATTGTGAATACCGGGGGCAGTGATGTCGGGTTCAAACGCAGGATGGTGGTGGCCGCGATGGCGCCCATGACCACCTGGCCCTCAATGCCGATATTCCAGAGACCTGCCTTAAAGGTAAAGAGCAGGCCGCAGGAGCAGAGCAGGAGCGGCACCCAGATGGAAAGCAGTTGCGAAAATTTAAGCCACGATGTCAAGGAGCCTGCGGCCATGGCCCGGATAATGGCGAATGGAGAGAAATCAAGGGCAAAGAGGAACAGGCTGACCGAAGCGGCGGCGAGAACAAGGATGGGAATACTCTGCAGAGTCGCTGATCCAGCCCGGAAGTAGATGGAATTACTCTTCATAGCAATTCAGACCCGTCCGGTTATGGCCCGGGAAACTTCCCGGTAACCGGTTTTGTCCGTCGGCCGGTCAAGAATGATGGCGCCGTTATAAAAGACAAGGACTCGGTCCGCCTGCTCCATGATATCTTCAAGCTCGGGCGAGGCAAAGATTATGGCTCCGTTGTCGGGCAGGTGGCTGCGCAGATATTGCCAGGTCCACTGCCCGGATTGCAGGTCCAGGCCCCTGGTCGGATGTTCAAGTAGGATGAGTCGTGCCCCCGGTGGAATAAGAGAGAGAAGGAGCCTCTGCTGGTTGCCGCCTGAAAGATCTTCGGTCGTAGTGTCGGGGGTGCCGACGATGGAAAATGTGGCAATGGCCTGCTCGGTCCGTAGCCTGCCGCTGCCTGTGTGGATAAAAAAAGGAGCCGCCCCGGCCAGTAGTTGATGTTCACGGACCGTCAACCCGGCAATCAAGCCTTTGCGAAGGCGGTCGGCGGGCAGGAAGACCCGCATGACGTCCTCATTGTCGGCAACCGGCAGGTTGATCCTGCCTTGCTCCGGGCTGAGCAGTCCATAGGCCATCTGCAGAAAAATCGACTGGCCGGAGCCGTCAAGCCCGGCCAGACCGATGATCTCTCCTTCATAAATTGTAGTGTTGATCCGATCCAGACCGACCCGTCCCACCGTGGTTGAGACCTCTTCCATGGTAAGTATCGGTTTGCCGGTTGTTCGACCGGGCGGACGGGAACTCTTCGTCGGCAGAGTAGCAAACATGGCCTGAAGCAGTTTCTCTTCGTCAAAGGGCTTTTCCTGTTCTCCGGCCGGTTTCCCATGTCGTAGAATCGTCACTCGGTCGCAGAGGCTGTGAATTTCCGCAAGCTTATGGGAAACCAGGATAATGGCCTTGCCCTCGTCGCGTAACCGGCCAAGGGTACTGAAAAGGAGTTTTTGCTGTTCGCCGGAGATACCGGTGGTTGGCTCGTCCAGGATTAAAATTCTGCATTGGTCCCGAATAAGACGCATCAGTTCCACCTGCTGCCGCTCGCCGACGGTCAGTTTTCCCTGACGGGCGGACAAGTCCAGGGTAAACCCGAATTTGTTGCTGAGATGGTTGATAATCTCGGCCTGACGCTGTGGATTGGTGTCGGCCGCTGCTGCCATGAAGTTGTCAAGCACGCTGAGTTTCGGAAAGTCGAGCGGTTCCTGGTACAGCATGCCGATGCCGAGTTTTCGGGCGGACTCCGGGGTTTTTAAGTCAACATCCTGTTCATCCAGCAGGATGCTGCCCGAGGTCCTTGCGATAAAACCGGTGAGGATCTTCATCAGGGTGGATTTTCCGGCCCCGTTTTCACCGATAATGCCGTGGATGGAACCCGGCCGGACATGGAGATTGACACCCTGCAGGGCCTTGACCTTGCCGAATGTTTTGTAGATGTTGACAAGTTGAATCATGAGGATGGCTGTAACTGATTAGGGGCACCGCACGGAGTCTCGTTCCTCGCTTACCTCTTCGCGCGGTCGCGGCTGTACGCATAGAGGAACTATCGGAGTCTCCGCTACGCGTCGCTTACCTGCGGCCAGTCGCGCCTGCGCAAATCTGCAGCACCCCTGACCACTTACAAATTTTACAAAGGTAAAACCACATGGCTACAAAGCCTGTGACCAGATACGGATGGCTGCTTTTTTGGCCGCCATGGAAATAAGGGGTATCCCGCAACGGATACCCCGGTTGCACTGATCGGGATCCGGTGGTGGTCCCTGACGGATTATTTGCCGGCTCCCTCCATGCCCTCCAGGAGTTTGGGCAGGTTCCAGATCTGCTCATCCGTTGCCGTCTCACCCTTTTTCAGAAAAACCGAACCGTCCTGAAAGTTGAGCGGGCCGGTAAACAGGTTGATTGATCCATTCGCCAACCCCTGTTGAAATGTTGCCAGAGCGGCCCGTTGGCTTTTACCCAGAGCCCGGCCTTCGACAAAGCCGATGCTGGAGGTCTCCGGGTTATTGATATCTTTCCAGTCCGGCCCAAGCCAGACGAATTGTTTCTTCCATTTTCCATCCCTGGCTGCTGTTATGAACTGTTTGTAGCCGGGAAGCCAGTTGAAATAGGGAACACCCAGGCAGGCGTCCGGCGCTTCATTGCAGGCATCTTTAAAGTCATAGGGAATGGCCCACACGGCTTTTCCTGCCTTGCGCCGCTGTCCCGCCACCACCAGGGCCTCGGTTGTATCAATTCCGGAAATGACCACGTCATAGCCGGAATCCAGAAGCTGTTTAGTGACAAGTGTTGGGTCCGAAGTAACGCCGGGGATGTTAAACCAGAAACCGATCCAGTTGACCTTGAAGTGCAGATCGGCGGCCGGTTTTTTGAGTACATGGGTCCATGCATACCTGGCCCCGAGAAAGGCGGAGGCGGTCAGACGTCGTGTTTCCGCGTTAATGAGCGGCCCAAGGTAGGCAATTTTTCCGGTTTTGCTGGTCATGGCGGCGGCAAATCCGGCCATCATTTTTCCATATTCCATCCGGCCCATCAGGTTGGATAGATTATTACCGGTTTTGTCGTGCAGGGCATCATCACCGGAGATATGCAGAAAATAGATATCGGGATGCATCAAGGCCGCTTCCCGCATGCCGTCTTTCATATCATCGGAATTGCCGATAATAAGCTTTGCGCCCTTGGAAATCAGATCATCGACAAGCATGGGGATGGTGATGCCCGGACGGTCGGCGGGATTGACCTTGTCGATGTAGAGCATTTTTGTATGTGCAACTTCTTTTTCAATTTCCTTTGCCGCCTCAAAATGGGCCTGACTCCAGCCGTGATCATTGGCGGGCCCAACCATCAGCAGGCCAAAGGTAAACGTTTTCGCCGTCTCCTGTGCAATTCCCGGCGCAGCAATACAACACAGGGCTGCCAGAAGCACGCCGATAATGGTTGCATTTTTCATCCTTTCTCTCCTTAGTCTTCGGTAATATAATCTTTGATTTTTTCGTATAAAGACTGGGGAATTTCGGTTGCAAACATGAAGGCCTCCGCTTCATCCCCTGTGATTTGTTCTTTCACCTCCACGGGGAGCGAGCGCAGGAATGCAATCCGGTCGGGATCGGGCTTTTTTTTGTTCTTGTCGGTGTCAGTCATAGGGACAACCTCTTGGTTATAGGAAGCAGTGCCGACGGAATTTCTTTCACGCAGTCCCTGGTAAATCTGCATGCCGGTATTGTCCGTCCGTCGTTTTCGGTAGATGGTACCATACATAGATGCAGGCGCGGGAAGCAATAATTTTTTTCGGCAGGGCAGCCATTTTGTTGCCTATGCAAATTTGTTTTTATAGGCATATTGTGGTTCTTTTATGCGCCTCTGTAAAAAAGGAAAAAAAGTTTTTTTATACGAAAATAGCCTGCAACATGTTGTTGATCAGTGCTATTATCATCGTTTATTATGGCTGTGACGGTATAATTTGGTCCAGCCATGCTGGTTTATCGAATCATTCTCTGGTATACTGATAACTTTGGTCAAAATAGTGGGCAATGGGGCAAACGAAAAGATCGTTAATGAAATGCAGCGGGAGGATAGGCATGTGTGAAGTATTTTCCTTACCTTTTTCTACGGGTTCCGGCGATGGACGGACCTGCTTTTCCTCTGAAAAATATGCAGAACAACGGAGCCGAATCGGTACGAGGCACGGTGGGTAAAGAACACGATCTGGTCGAACTCCTTGTCGAGCTCAATCGTGAAGAGGCGCGGCGTTTGTCACCGCTTGCCTGCCTGAGCAGTGATGGAATACGCAGGCGGCCTGAGAGCAGGGCGGATTATCGCCAGTCCTTTGCCCAGGATTGTGACCGTATCCTCCATTCCCGTGGTTATGCCCGCTATATAGACAAGACGCAGGTCTTTTCTTTGGTGAGCAATGATCATATCAGCCATCGAGTACTGCATGTACAGCTGGTGGCACGTATTGCCCGCACTATAGGACGTTTTTTACGGCTCAATGAAGACCTGATTGAAGCCATTGCCCTGGGACATGACATCGGACACCCGCCTTTTGGTCATGAGGGCGAGCGGATTCTTAATGCCCTGTGCCGAAAATATGGACTGGCGGGTTTTTTTCACAATATCCAGTCCGTTCAGTTCCTTGACCAGGTCGAACGACGGGGCAGGGGATGGAATCTCTGCCTGCAGGTACTTGACGGCATCCTCTGCCACGACGGTGAGGCCCATACCACCAGGCTCGTTCCACAGCGGACAAAGAATTTCTCTTCTCTTGACCGGGAAATCAAGGAAAAAGAGCGGGACCCCATGCGGTCTCTTTTTCCCATGACCCTGGAAGGCTGCGTGGTGCGCATGGCGGACACCATCGCCTATATCGGTCGGGACATCGAGGATGCCATAGAATTGGGTTTGATTGAGCGCAGTGAAATTCCCAGGTCCTGTGCGCAAAAACTGGGTGTCACCAACGGCACCATTGTCTTTTCCCTGGTGACCGACCTCTTGACCCACAGCCGCCATGTCCGGGATGACGGGCCGGACGCAGGCCGGGACTATATCGGCTTTGGCCCGGAGACAGCGGGCCTGCTGCTGGAACTGAAGGCCTTTAATTATGAACGCATTTACCACAATCCTGCATGTAAGCCGGATTTAGAGATAATTCGCGCCTGCTATTGCGCGTTATTTGAACATTTTATGCATATCCTGGAATGTGAATCAACTCAACAAATGGTCTCTGGTATTTTCTTTACGAGCATGACCGATGAATACAGAACCTCCCATTCTTCGGCGGCCATTGTCAGGGATTATCTTGCCGGAATGACGGATGATTTTTTCCTCGAACAGGCACAGATGATTGGTTGTCGGGTACCGGAGAGAACATGAATGATAAATTGAAACTTTTTCTTCCCGGTGAAAATACCAGGATGATTATTATTGCCGCCTGTATCGGGCTGATGTCCGGCGTTGCAATTATTGTTTTTCGCGAGGCGGTTGATCTGATTCATGAACAGGTTTTTATCCGTCTTTATGAAGTGTTGAGGATTGATGAAGGTGGCTGGCGGGCAATGCTGCTTCCTCTGCTTCCCATGATTGGTATGATCCTGTTGATTCCTCTGTCGCTGGCCTTCCCCGGCAAGGTGAACGGGTATAGCTTTCCCAATTTTCTCCGGCGGGTGAATCTGGAAAACGGCGTGATTCGTGGTCGAAACATTTTAATAAAAATTGTTTCAACCGCCCTGACAATAGGGACGGGAAATTCGGCCGGCGTTGAAGGACCTATTGCCGTTATCGGTGGATGTCTTGGCTCTCTTGTCGGTCAAAAAACACGAGTTTCCGGGAAACGGATGAAGGTGTATATCGCTGCAGGCTGCGCAGGCGGTATCGCCGGAATCTTCAATGCCCCCCTGGCCGGTCTCTTCTTCGCCGCCGAGATCGTGTTGCTGGGCACTTATGAAATTTCATCATTTTCCGCTCTGGTCATTGCCTCGGCCCTGTCCACCGTGGTCTCGAGAGCATGGTTCGGCGCGATTCCCGCCTTCCCCATTCCCAACTATCATATGGTGAATCCCTTTGTCGAGATGCCCCTCTACGCCTTGATGGCGCTTTTGATCGGTCTGTTGGCCGTTCTTCATATCCGTTTTTTTTATTATGCTCGGGATATGTTTGAAAAACTTCCCATGCATCCCCAGCTCAAACCCATCTTCGGCGCTCTGTTGGTTGGTTGTATGGGCATCGCCTTTCCCCAGGTCATGGGGGATGGTTATGAGTATATTGAAAAGGCCCTGGCCGGTCACACCGTCGCCTCCATTATGCTGGCCCTGATCGTTGTAAAATCCATTGCCACTGCCATCACGCTGGGGTCCGGCGGTGCCGGTGGTGTTTTTGCGCCTGCACTTTTTATAGGTGCGGTCTGCGGCGGCGCGTTCGGCAGTGTCGTTCATTACCTGCTCCCTGAATATACCGCCTCAGCCGGTGCCTATGCCACCATCGGTATCGGTGCCTTTCTGGCTGCCTCCACCCATGCCCCCATGACGGCTATTTTTCTTCTTTTTGAAATGACGGGAAATTACGTCATCATTATTCCGGTGATGCTGGTGTCGATCCTCAGTACGGTCACCGCCAGTCGATTTTATCACGACTCCATTGATACGGTGGATTTTTCTCGCGAGGGCATCAATATTCATGAAGGGCGGGAAGTGGCCATCATGAAGTCTATCAAGGTGGGGAAGGCGATTACGGAGGATGTGGACTTTATAAGCGAAAATGCCAATATAAATAAACTTCTTGAGTTATTTCGCGATGCCAAGGACAGCTTTTACTTTCCGGTGATAAATTATAAGGGACTGATGGTCGGCGTGGTTTCCATGCAGGATGTGAAGAATATCCTCCATGATGAGGAGCAGCGTGTCTGTTATATGGTGGGCGCGATCTGCACCCGTGATGTGAT
This sequence comes from Desulfobulbaceae bacterium, assembly GCA_015493715.1. Taxonomy (GTDB): domain Bacteria; phylum Desulfobacterota; class Desulfobulbia; order Desulfobulbales; family Desulfobulbaceae; genus DRLX01. The sequence goes on along the minus strand of WGCP01000395.1, from coordinate 2,886 downwards.
CATGCTCACACCGGAAAAAAATCTTTACGATGCCATGCAGCTTTTTGATATAAAAGGTATTGATGAAATTCCCGTGGTGGAAAGCCTGGAAGAGCCCTGGGTGCTGGGGATGCTGAAACGACCGGATGTGATAGCCGCATATAATCATGAAATCTTAAAACGCGGCATCAGTGAAAAGGCGGAATCAATCCGTATGCTCTGCTCGGCCTCATAATCAAATCCATAGCATGTATATATAATCATGAACAGGCAACAGGCGACCGACGGCCGGGATTTTACGGTTTCCCTCTTTTCTTTCGGCTACAAACATGGCTTGCCCGAGGCCGATTTGGTCTGGGATGTCCGTTTTCTTCCCAATCCCTATTGGATTAGCGAGTTGAAAGATCGCAGCGGCTTGGAGAAGGATGTTGCGGCCTATGCCCTTGATAATGAGACCGCTCGTGATTTTTTCATCCTCCTTGAACCGTTATTACTCTTTCTTGTCCGTGAACACGCCGGGGGGAAACGGTCCCTGCTCCGGATCGGTATCGGATGCACCGGCGGGCGGCATCGTTCTGTTGCCGTGGTCGAATATTTAAAAAAGTTCCTTGACAGAAGCGGCTACAATCTCAATGTTTTCCATCGAGATATAGAAAAACGATAATTTTTCTGCATGCCTGCATGCTGATCGGCAATGTCTGCCATTATGAGGAGGAGACCATGAAGGATTTATTCAAAAATGTAGTTTATGCAAGTATCGGTGCCGCATTTTTAACCAAGGATAAAATTGAGGAGCTGAAAGGCGACTTGGTTGACAAGGGTAAGCTGACCCGTGAAGAGGGAAAACAATTTGTCGATGATCTGATTAAAAAATCGGAAAAGGCTAAGGATGAGCTTGATCTCTGGATTAATAAACGGGTTGAGGATCGGATCAAACAGCTTGACCTTGCCACCAAGGATGACGTTGCTGAATTACAACGTAAAATTGAGGAACTGCAGGTCGCTATCAATAAATAAAATTTCCGTAACTGTTCAGGAGCACCCCATCTTTGCTCATTTCGACCTTTTCGAATAGCACAAGTATGCTTCAAAGACCTAAATAAGCAAATATGGACCACTCCTGAGCAGTTACATTCCAAAATAGATGTAAGGTTTTTATATCTATCTGAATAGTTACAAATTTCCGGTTGACCGAAAGCGCTTTGCGCTGCCGGTTACAAAGGTTCGGGAGCAAACCACTATTGTTTAGTATTCGTAAACTTGGCGTCATCGGCCGTACCTACCGGCACCTGAACCGATACCATCGTATCCTGCAGGTTCTGTTTAAATATGGGTTTGAAGACCTGATTGATCGTCTGCATATCGATCAATATCTGGAGTCCGGCCTGCAGATGATTAATCGCAAGCCCCGACCCCAGGCCCAGCGATTTTCCCGGCAGGAACGATTGCGGATGGCCATGGAAGAACTTGGGCCGACCTTTGTCAAACTCGGCCAGTTGCTGTCCACCCGACCCGATTTTATTCCCCCTGAATATCTTTCCGAACTGGCCAAGCTCCAGGACAAGGTGCCGCCCTTTTCCTATGAGGAGGTCGTTGCGATCTTCAAAGAGGAATTGGGCAGCGATCCGGTAGAACTCTTTACCTGCTTTGACCCGACACCTCTTGCCGCCGCATCCATCGGTCAGGTCCACCGGGCGACCATGAAGGACGGCGCTGAAGTCGTGGTCAAGGTCCAGCGGCCCAATATTGAAAATACCATTGCCGTTGATCTTGAAATTCTTGCCCATATTGCAAGCCTCATGGAGGAACATCTTGAGGAAGTGCAGGGGCATCGGCCCACCGCAGTCGTTCATGAATTTGCCCGCAGCCTTTCGCGAGAAATCGATTTTTCCATCGAACTGACCAATATTCAGCGTTTCGGCCGTCAGTTTGAGGGAAAAGAAACCATCCATGTTCCTCTGGTGTATCCGGAATTCAGCTGTGAGCGTATCCTGCTCCTTGAATACATAGACGGCATCAAAGCCAATGATTTCAATGGACTGAAAGCGGCGGGCTGTGATGCCAAGGTCGTGGCCCGTCGCGGAGCGAATCTGGTGATGGAACAGATTTTTATCCACGGTTTCTTCCATGCCGATCCCCATCCGGGAAATATTCTGGTCATGGAAAATAATGTGATCTGTTTCATTGATTTCGGTCAGATGGGACGGCTCAGCCTGAAAGACCGGGAGGAGTTCACGGAGCTTGTGTTGAATCTTGTGGCGGGCAAGGAACTCAAGGTCACCTCCGGTGTTTTGAAGTTAACGCTTCATCATGGAGAGGTGAATCGTGATGATCTGGCGCGTGATCTCGGGGATATGATGGATCAGTACCTCTACCGACCTTTGGGAGAACTTGCCGCCGGGAAGATTCTTCAGGACCTGCTTGATCTCGTTACCCGCCATAAACTGTCCCTGCGGCCGAATCTTTATCTGATGCTCAAAGCGCTCAGTACGGTTGAAGGAGTGGGCCTCCAGCTCGATCCGGACCTGGAGCTGATTTCGCTTGCCCGGCCGTTTATGCGGAAAATCAAGTTTGGTCGTCTGCATCCCCGCCGGCTGGCGGAGGAAGCGGGTGAAACCGGATCCGAATATCTGTCGCTGCTTCGTGTACTTCCCGAAGAGCTTCGCACTATCCTCAGGCAGCTCCGGGAAGGTCGGATGAGGCTTGAGTTTGAACATCGCGGTCTACAGACCCTGGGCAGTTGCCTGGACCGTGTGTCCAACCGTATTTCCTTTGCCATTGTCCTTGCCGCTCAGATCATTGGCTCTTCCCTGATTATCCTGTCCGATATTCCACCTCGATGGAACGGCATCCCCCTGATCGGTCTGGCCGGTTTTATCGTGGCCGGGATCATGGGTTTCTGGCTGC
>WGCP01000394.1 GCA_015493715.1 Desulfobulbaceae bacterium | reverse complement strand
CTATAGAGAGTAGAGAAAAAATTAAACTCCGGAGCACTTGGCAATTTCTTTCCACAATTCATTTATTGATTCAATGTAGCTGTCATAGCTCATCCTGGCAGCTTTTCCTTTTGTTTTTCGCAGCTCGGTATTCATGATAAGTTGTTCCAGAAGAGCGGATGCGTGTTGTATGTCCGGCTCTGCGTACTCGACTTTGTCGGAGAAAATCAACTTGTCAGATATTACCATGTCGGGAATGCAGGGGCTGAGTTCTTTGTTGTTTCGCTGGAGTGTATAGTCTACCAGGATGTTGGCCTGTTCTGTCATGTAGGCCATGTTGCCCGACCAGCCGGTAGCAAGCACTGCCTTGCCGTATGACATGGCCTGCATCGGCAGCAGGGCCAGGCCCTCGGCCCTGTGCAGACTGGCATAAATGTCGCATCCCTGGATCAGGCCGGACAGTTCCCGGTCACTGTAACGGTTGTTCAGTACTGTAAAGCTGTATTGTTTTGCATAGGCTTTAAGCTTTTTGCAGTGTCGATGGTTGGGGTCGATATTGGTTTTGATGATAAGTTCTGCCCGCTGTGCAGCCTGTTTGGGCAGCATGGCATAGGCCTGGATAAGGGCCAGGGGATTTTTTCTGTACCAGCCGGAGTTAATGTTGAAAACCGTCAGGATGGAGACCTTGTCCGGCGTGAAGACTGTGTCCATTTTTACCGGGCTGGAAAATTTCGGGATAAACGGGCGTATCTTGATCGGGATTGTTAGCTCTTCGTAGAGCGGTGCGAGCAGTTTTTTGATGCAGCTGTTGTTGACCCATACTTCATCAAAATACCTAAGCGATTGAGCCCAGTCCGCAGGCATGGTGTTGGCTTCAAACCAGATGTAGTTGATAAGTTTTTTATGCTGGATATGGGCAAAGTCCTGTGCGTGCAGGATCCGTCGTGATTGGGGCGGGCCGAGCATGAAAATTACCGAGCCCCCCTTTTCTGATAATATTTTGTCCTCTTTGCGGGAGAGAATTCCTGGATATCTGAAGTGTCCGGAGACGTTGATTCTCTTAACCTGCTGCTTCCCTGTCTTTTTTATGGTTTCTGCAAGATATCTGGCACTGGCTCCAAGTCCTGATGGGTAGTCGTACAGGCCAACGACCTGTATGGTCTCTCCGTGATGGATCCACCTTCTGGACCGCATGGCATGGATATAGGAAGCAGAATGGATGGATTTCCAGTAAATGGCAGTTCTTTTCGGCAGTCTGGGCAGTCCCCTGTCCTCCTTCCATAACACATAGAAAATTTTTATCAGTTTTTCCGGCAGGATGGGGTGTAAGAATTTAAGCAGCAGGTAATGAAGCAAAGCATTAAAACGATTTCTACAGGGATATTGTTGTCGAAAAAAGGCGATCTTTTGTTGATTTTTGTTTTTCCCGTCATTGTCGGTGGTCGCATAGCGGGGAAGGTTGTGGAAGAGTCCCCCCGGCACATAATTTTCAGCATAGGAATTTTCAAACAGTCGTTTCTCTGCTAACAGAGATGTGGCTGCCATCCCTCTATTCATGGGCCAGCAGATAACAGGGGCCGGTTGCCGACAAAAGCGTTTGGGATGATGCTTGATGGCGTAGTTGAAATACATGGACCAGTCGCAGATCATATAGCCGTATCTGTCGGCATTAAAGAACTCGCATGCCTGGATAAAAACAGTGCGATTGATGATCTGCGGCATGTGGGAGGAAAAAACAAAGCCGTTGTCAATCCCTTTGTCTGCCAGCATCTCCCTGGTTTTCTGCAGGCTGACGTCATAGCTCCTGAGCTGGAATTTTTCCGGTAGTATACGGCTGAGGCGCTGGTAGTAATAACCGGTGTAGGTCTCATTGGCGAAAAAGATGTCCAGGGGAATTTTTTCAAGCGGGATGTTGTCATCATCCATAACAAGGAATTCTTCTCCCAGGAGTTCACGTCCCCTGGCGCTGCAGATAATGCTGGTGCGTAAAATGAAATTAAACGAGGCATGTTCAAATCCATTCAGGCCGTATTCTTCCGGTTTGTTCGGCTGGATAAATTCGGTTTCATCCACAAACCGAACAAAATCGTTTTCCCGGGCAGCGCACTGTTCAACCACCGGACGTGGGGCAACGATGACGATCCCGGTCAGGAAGGGCATCAGTAAGCGGAAGCAGTTGATCCTTTCCTGCCAGCCTCTTGTTCTGTTTGAAATGATCAGTGCTTTCAAGGAACCTGAGGAGAGGGGGGAGTAATCTGGGTGGCCTCCCGGGTGGGCGTCTGGCTGAATCGGGTGATTTCCTGCATCAGGGATTGGGCGCTCTGCTCCCAGTTGCTCCACTTAAAGGATGCAGCGGGTTTTACTTTTTCAGAAAATCCCTCTGCTTCCTGTTGTGCAATTTTCCGGGCAAGGTCATCGGGATCGTCCAGCTTAAAGTAATCAATATTGCCCTTGCCCACCTCTTTGTGTACGGGAATGTCGCTAGCCATGACGTTCAGGCCGAACTGGAGCCCCTCAATAATGGGCAGGCCGAATCCTTCGGCATGGGAAGCAAAGAGCAGGGTTCTGGACTGTTGATAGCAGTAGGCCAGCTCATTATCGTTCAGGTCGTTCCAGAGGAACAGATTTTTTTTATACAGCCGGTGATGTTTAACTCTTGCGAGAATCTCGCTGTATTGCCAGCCGCATTTTCCAACCAGGCAGAGATTTATCTTCAGGCCCTGATCCCACAGCCGGTCAAAGGCATCAAGCAGATACTGATGATTTTTTCTGGGTTCAAGGGTGCCTACGCTCAGGTATGTATTTGGCTGTTTTGTTGCGGATTTCTGCTGGCTGAACATCTTTTTCAGCTGTTTTCGCACTGTCTGTGGCGTTGCGTCCGGGTTGAGGAAATCCGCTCCCAGGGTGAAGTGACCGGTAAACTTGTCGGTTGCCTTAATTTCCGGCATCTCCGCCAGCTTTTGTTCAATTTCAGCCTGGACCGTTTTGGATATAGCAATAAAACCATCGCAGCGAAGTGCGGCCTGCCTGAACCAGTTTCTGAAAACGTATACCAGCGATTCATTGAGAAACTGTGGATGCAGGATGGGTATTAGATCATAGGCGATAGTGAGTGGTCGCATCCCCTGTGTCCGCATCTGTTCAACCGCTTTCCAGATGTTCATGTGCCATGAAGAATCAAGCAGCAGCAGGATGTCGCCTTTGCTGGCGTTTATCCGTTGTTGTGTGTTACCTGGTGTTGTCCGGGACGGATTTATAAGAGATTTTACTTTGCGAACTCCACGGACAACGGTTTTGTCGAGCAGATAATTGATGCCGAATTCATTGCGGTGGGCAAATAAAAAATGTTTGACCTTCGGGTGCGGCAGGAGGATGGCAACACCCTTGCGGGATACATAATAGGCATGCCGCAGTGTGCTGACTGGCAGTTGTTTCTGATTTCTGGCCAGGTTGGTCTCTATCGAGTTCAGTTTCTCTATTTCAATAAAGTTGCCATTCTGCAGCGCCACGGGCTGAACTTCAAAGCCATACTCCTTCGCAATGTCCGGCAGTAGAGTGACCAGTTTGCGGACAACTCTCTGGATCCCCGTGTTCAGCTCGGAAAAATGGGTGTAGGTACATTCTATAAATATTTTTTTTGGGGTGTTGTGCACTGGCGAGTCCCTGATAATAGTACGGATGGGTAATATATGCTGTACACGGCAAATGAGCCGTCAATGGGCGGTAAATATTATCTGAAAAAAGTTATTCCTATTTCGAGTTGGTCAATATGGAAAGTTTACGTTCCAGCGCGAGTGTCATGTGTTTGACCAAGGTATAAATTTTAATAAGAAAACGTCCCGGAGGGGTTGTGAATATTGGGGAGTGGCGCCATCTTCTTAAATAGTTACGTGCTTTTTCTGTATTACTGATTGTTATACTTTTTTTTCCCGCTTGGTACTCTTCAGCGTTCTGGATAATACAGATCATGCCACCGTCAAAGCCAATTTTTTTGCGGCAGTCAATATGAAAATTATTTTTTGCAAAGAGTTGTTGCAGAAAAGAGAGAGACCAGCCGCTTTCAAACCAGCCGAATTTATGCATACAGAAGATAGACTGAGAATCCAGTCTCACGCCCCAGTGTTTCCACCAGAATGATTGAATAGGTTCTCCAGCAAGAATAATTTTTCCGCCAGGTTTCAATAAACCCGTTAAGTTGTCAATTACAACCCATGGGCGTACAGCATGATGGAAACATTCGTAGAACAAAATCATGTCGAACTGTTTTGTCGATTCAAAGGATTCAAAATCTGAGTGAATTGTACAGACAGGGTGGCCCCTTTTTTGAGATCTCTGTTTTACCAGGTCAAGGAATTGAAGATTAATATCTACACAAGTTACCTCAGCACCACAAAAGGCCATCATTTCTGTACTTAGGCCCCAGCCGCATCCCATATCGAGTATTTCTGGATTGGGGGGCAGTTGAGCTAATTCAACAGCTTGTAATACTGTCCGGGAGTGTTTCGCAATAAAAGTAGGGTCAGAGTGTGCATAGGGGTTTTGGGCATTGATGCAATTCTCCAGGTCAAACCCGGTGAACTCATTTATTTGCTGATCTAATGTCCTGCCGGAAATTTCAGAATACAGGGTGATTTGTTGTTGTACATATTCTTCTGAAAACGGATCAAGGCTTTCGTTTATTATTGACGTCGGTTTATATCTAAAATCAGATAATAAATCAGCACAGTTCGAGGATCCCACTCCACCAAGCTCATCGCAAGCCTTTACAAAGTTTGCCAGTTCACTCTGTGTGATTGTCCCAATTCCCATGAAGGTATTTTCCTGTAAAATTTTTTTCTGATTACGTATGATACTCCGCTGAGAAAACAGTTCTTTTTATAATTGATCAAAATTATTAAAAGTTGTAGGAATCCCGTCTCTGCGGTCGATTAATGGTGGCAAAATACACTTCTTTGAATCGCCCGCAGGGGGCCGGGGCTCCAGATAATGTAATTATCTGGCTGAGCTTTGTAGGTAATCAGAAATTTTTTCTGCTAAAGTAAAAAAATGGTATCTTATCAAGAAAGATATCATAAATGGAAATTTGTGGCTTGCAGTTTTCATTGACACAAAATAGACATTAAGAGCTAACGCAGCAGCAGAAGATTGCTGGCGGGCAAAGCACCTTTCGGGTTGGATGGGCCCGGAGGATCAGGAATATAAAACGGAAAGGCACCAGAATTCATGGCATTCTTATGAAACATCGGCCAGGGATTGTTTCCGAGTTGTTCCGTGGTTCCTGAAAAATGCCAGAGGTACCCTTGGCTCTGCTCATTATTATCACCTCCTCCGATCCAGATGTCTGTTGTGCCATCTCCGTTGGTATCCCCTATCGCCGGGGAGGACGCCAATGTAAAAGCTGTCGGGAGAATTTGATGGCGTGTTCCGTCAGAGTTGTAAATTTGTATATCCCAGAGCATTGAAAATAAAACTTCGGGCTGACCATCACCGTCAATGTCGGCAATTGTTGGGGAGGAGGTTATGTGAGCATTATTACCAAAGCCATTAATTGGCGTGACCGGCCAGCCGGAAACCGGTGTTCCATTATAATGCCAAGCGAGTACCTGCCCCTTTTGAGAAAAAGGATCTCCTGAGCCAATAACAATCTCCAAATCACCATCATTGTCCAGATCAGCCAGGGCAGGAGAGCTGAATCCAGGATATTGAGTTATTTGCGGCCATCCGGGGAGATTTGGTAATTTAGAGGGATCGGAATAAGGAAGTGGTCCGAATACCTGTGCCGTGCTAAACACGTAGACCTTAGGCGTGGGAGTTCCGATAGGGGGTTGATGCCAGAAATTCCAGCTGGTTCCGACAACTATTTCTGCAATGCCGTCATTGTTCAAATCTGCAACCGCCGGTGATGAATAAACAGCCTCCGGTAAATACTTTCGAACAAGTACACCACCATTTTTATCAAAAATATAGAGAAAGCCACCGTTAACGGTGTGGGTTCCGTCTGGGAGGATTCCGCCGCCGGTAATGTCAGCGCCAATAATGATCTCCTTGCTGCCATCACTGTTGAGGTCTGCGCAGGCGGCTGTGGACCAGCTGGTGTCTCCATTATGAAAGCCCTGATGAGTTTGTCCGGTTCCCGGCATATTGTTCCATAATGATGTACCGTTGTGGTCAAGCAGGTAGATATTTCGATCCCAGGCGCCGAATGCAATTTCCAGGGTGCCGTTTCCGTCGGTGTCGCAGAGGGTAGGAGAGGAGTAGACACCATTGCTGTATCCGTCGGAGGGGTAATCGTCTAATGTGCGAAAGGTCCATAAAAGGTTTCCGTTGTGGTCAAATGCTTTGATACCGCCCTGATGTTTCGTGTCGCCAACATCACCACCAACGGAAACAATAATCTCCATCTCACCGTCATTATCGATATCACCGACGGCCGGCGATGAATTTATGGGGGCTTCGACATTCTTTTTCCAAAGGATTGTGCCATCACCCTTCATCACGATTAAATAAGCTCCTTTTAAACTGCCGTCGGGACTTTTGGTCAAGGTGCCGATGAGGATTTCATCGATTCCGTCATTATCGATATCGGCAAGCGTCGGGGAGGATTCCGTAACCACTCCTGATGCCAGGGCAATTTTTTGTGAACCAAAGCTCGCCAGGGCGGGAGAACTGAAGAAAAATAATAAAATGGAGAAAAGTGCACACGGGCTGAAAACAGCCGGATATTTTTTACAAAATAATATAAATGCATACATAATAACACCTCATCATAAATACCACGAAATTAGTCGATTTGCTATTTTTTAAGAAAGCACTATGTGTTACATATCGAAATAATAGAATCTTCTGTTATGATATGGTGATGGCGACGTAAAACTTCGATCTACGGCGTCGCGTGTCCCGAGATGATTCACAACATACTACCTGTATATCTGTGTTTTTACTTAGCCATCGTTAAGATTTATTAGGACTTTTTATGGGTCTATCATCTGGTTAAAATTCGGGCAGCAGTAAAGTTTTTTTAAATTTTAATTCTTTTTGTATTATGTGGGCATGAAGCGCCGAGGTCAAGGAATTAAAAAGTATGACTTAAGTTGAGCGATTTTCATTTTGGCACAAGATGGGAGGATTCGGTTGTTTCATTGTAGTTGTGTCTACATGGAACAACCGGAGACGAAGTAGATTGTGCCAAAATGAAAATCCCATCGGGTTCCACTCATTTGCAACACTTTGTTTCTCAAACAGTATAATATTATTATATTTCTTGTTTCGGTTGATTATTCATGAAATTTGAAAAATATTCAATGCAAAAAGAAAGCAGGGTATTGGTGACGGGGGCAAATGGTTTTGTGGGCCGCCATCTTTGTGCTTATTTTGAAAAATATCAAATACAAATTCGAAAAGCCATACGCGAGGACGATTCAAGGAAAAATGAAGTCTATGAGGTTGGTGATATTTGCGGTACAACTTGCTGGGATCCTGTTTTATCGGAAATCAACTGTGTCGTCCATTTAGCTGGCCACGTTCATGTCCTGCAAGAAAAGAGTGTGAAGCCATCAGCGTCTTTTCAGGTTGTCAATGTGGACGGGACGATCAATTTGGCTCGGCAGGCGGTTCGGGCGGGCGTGAAAAGGTTCATTTTTCTCAGCAGCATTAAGGTTAATGGGGAAAAAACAGAAGGAAATCCTTTTTGTGCAGATGATCCTCCGGCCCCTTCGGATCCCTATAGCATGAGTAAACTAGAAGCTGAAAAAGCCCTGTTTCGTCTGGGAAAAAAGACAGGGCTGGAAGTAGTTGTGATCCGTCCCCCTATGGTATATGGACCAGCAGCAAAGGGAAATTTTAGTCGATTAGTGTGGTTGGTTAAAAACATGAAAGTTTTACCGTTTGGAAACGTCAAAAATAAACGGAGTCTTCTTTACGTCAACAATTTATGTGATCTTATTCTCCACTGCATTGACCATGAAAAGGCTGCCGGACAAGTAATTACGGCTTGCGATACCCATGATTTGTCCACTCCCGAATTGATTCATCTTATAGCGAAATGCCTTCACACAAAATGTTATTTGCTCCCTATGCCGATTAATCTGCTCCTTCTATGGGGACAATTGTTGGGAAAAAATACTGAGATTAGTCGATTAACCGAAAGCTTGCAAATTGATCATGATGAGGTGAAAAGGAAAATTGGTTGGCATCCTCCAGTCAAGGTTAATGAAGCTTTTATCCGGTCTATAGTATGAGGATTAGCCGGTACCTTCTTTTCTTTTTTTGTTCCTTTGTGCTTACCGGGATTTTCCGTTGGTTTGCCTTAAAAGTTGACCTTGTAGATATTCCAACCAGTCGCAGTTCTCACAGAAAACCAACGCCTCGAGGCGGTGGAATAGCCGTTGTGATCACATTTATTCTTGGCAGTTGGACGTTATTTATTTTCGGCGAAATACCGGCAAAAGAATTTTATGGCGTAGTGTTGAGTTCGGGGATAATAGCATTGGTAGGCTTATATGACGACTATCATTCTTTGCCCGCTCTGTCAAGATTAGCGGTTCACTTGGTTGTCTCTTCGCTGGCTGTTTTTTTCCTGTTTTTAACCCCGGTTGTTCCTTTGTTTTCAATGAAAATCCATTTAGAATGGGTCGGGATGGTTATGCTGGTAGTCAGTCTGACCTGGATGCTCAATCTTTATAATTTTATGGATGGAATTGATGGTATAGCGGGTGTGGAGGCTATAACGACTTCACTCTCGGTACTTTTTCTTCTTTGGATCCATGGGAGAGAATCATGTTATATGGCATGGTTAGGCGTTTTATCGGTCAGCGTTGGAGGTTTTTTGATCTGGAATTGGCCTCCCGCTAAAATTTTTATGGGTGATGCATGTAGTGGTTTTTTAGGATACATCATGGGGGTATTTGCACTTTTAACCTCATCGGATAAAGGGGTCAATGTCTGGACGTGGGGGATTCTGTTAGGAATTTTTATTATCGATGCAACGTTGACGCTTGTTCAACGGATAATAAACAGAGAGAATGTCACGCAAGCACACCGGTGCCATGCATATCAGATTTTGGCACGTCGTTTTGGATCACATAAAAAAATAACTATGACTGTTTGTGCCGTAAATTTATGTTGGCTGTTGCCGTTTGCTTTACTTAGCGTTTTTTTTGAAAATTATAGTATTCTTTTTTTACTTTTTTCTTATACACCAATTTTGCTTTTTTTTTGGCGTACAGGGGCGGGTAAAAAAAATATTTAATACAAGAGGAACAAAAAAATGGTTGTCGGCTGGAGACAGGATCCGACTATGATGTATACCTCATTGTTTCTTCCTACTATCCTTTTGTTTTTTTTTAAAGATGCGGATTAATAGTTTATTACATTCAATAGTATTTAGCCGGTGGTCGGCCTTGGTCCATGACCTTTTATGGATTCCTTCGGCATTATTTTTGTCCTATTGGCTGCGTTTTAATTTGGATAACCTTCCCGTTGTTTTTCAACAAACACTTTTGAGGTTGATTATTTTTGCTTTGCCTTTGCAGGGAGGAATTTTTTGGTATTCCGGCCTTTATAGAGGCCTGTGGCGATTTGCCTCAATCCCTGATTTGGTGCGGATTGTTAAGGCTTCACTTTGCGGTACCCTTGTATTAATTTGCGTGAGTGCACTTACGACACGATTGGTTGGAGTGCCACGATCAATATTTTTTTTATATCCACTTATCCTCACTGCCGGTCTCTCCCTGTCGAGGATTGCATATAGATGGTATAAAGACCACCATCTTTCTTTTCGAGAGAGAACCGGGCTTCGAACAGTGGTGGTTGGGGCAGGTAGAGCCGGTGAGATGCTTGTCAGAGATTTAAATCATCGAAAAGGATATCAAGCTGTTGGTTTTGTTGATGATAATAAGAACCTTTATGGTAGAGAAATTCATGGTATCCCTGTGCTTGGAAGCATCGCAAGGTTGGAAGAAATAGTACATTTTTTAAATGGAGAACTGATTCTTATTGCTATTCCGTCAGCTGACAGGCGGCTTTTGCAAAAAATTGTTGACCAGTGCACACGGATAGGGCTCCCTTATAAGACATTGCCTTCTGTCTTTGAAATAGCGGAAGGAGGCATCAGCATAGAAAAATTGCGTTCTGTCACGGTCGAAGATCTTCTTGGTCGAGAAGTGATTGAGATAAATCATGGGGCAGTTGCCGCATATCTATCCGGAAAAGTTGTTTTGGTAACTGGAGGGGGAGGGTCAATAGGTTCTGAGTTGTGCCGACAGATTGCCGTCCAGAAACCGGATATGATAATTATTTTTGAGAGCAGTGAATATAATCTTTATTCCGTAGACCAAGATTTGCAAAGAGAATTTCCACAATTGCGGATAAAGCCAATCCTCGGCGATATAAAGGATGAAGATCGCGTTTTTTGGGTTTTTGGAAATTATTTACCGGATGTTGTTTTTCATGCAGCAGCTTATAAACATGTCCCTATGCTTGAATTTAATCCAGCTGAAGGGGTTCGGAATAATGTTATTGGAACAAAGATAGTTGCCGAAGCTGCAGATCGTTTTAATGTGGAACGTTTTGTTTTGATATCAACGGATAAGGCTGTGAATCCTGCAAATACCATGGGGGCGACCAAGCGGGCTGCTGAATTATACTGTCAAAATCTTGATCGTAGGTCGGAAACCTGTTTTATCACCACCCGATTCGGTAATGTGCTGGGTTCTACCGGTTCGGTGGTTCCACTTTTTCAACGGCAGATTGAAGCGGGAGGACCGGTAACTGTTACCCATAAAGAAATCACACGATATTTTATGACGATTCCTGAATCCGTCAGTTTAATTCTTCAGGCAGGTTCCATGGGGCAGGGCGGAGAAATTTTTGTTTTGGATATGGGAGAACCTGTCCTTATCAAAGATCTGGCTGAACAAATGATCAGCCTTTCCGGGTTCGAACCCGGCAGGGATATTGAAATTATCTACATTGGCTTGAGGCCGGGAGAAAAACTCTACGAAGAACTCCTCCACGAGAGTGAAGGTTTGCAAACGACAAGGCATGAAAAATTATTGCTGGCAAGAAGTCGGGAAGTGGATTGGGCCTGGTTACAAGAAAAAACGATTTGCCTTGAGCAGGCAGCGTCTTCCCGCAATATAGACAAACTGCTGGCGTGTTTACACGATGTCGTGCCGGAATTTAAAAGCCAAACTCAGGCATGATGCATGGATATTCTTGTTCCTTACATCACCGACCAGTGCCTTGCCGAGGTTTGTCGGTCTTTGTCCGGATGGGTGACCTGTTGTATTTGTGAATGGATATGATCGTGCAATGAGAGATCTGGCCCTGTTTGATTTTGATGGTACCGTGACCAGTCGTGACAGTTTTCTCCTGTTTCTTCGTTATATCACTGGTCCATCTTTTTTCCTTCGATGTCTCACACTCGCCCCCAGGATTTCTTTTTTCCTCATGGGCAGATATGGTAATCATTGTCTCAAAGAGGATTTCCTGGGGCAGTTCCTTGCCGGCCGGTTAATCTCCCGTATTGCTCATGCCGCATCCTGTTTTGCCCAGGAAATTATGCCATCCATCCTCAGACAGCAGGCTTTGGAAGCGATCAGGTTGCATCTGCAATTTGGTGACAGGGTGATCGTTGTTACGGCAACCCCTGAAATGATTCTGCAACCCTGGTGCCGGGACCAGGGGCTGGAACTGATCGGGACCAGACTTGAAATTGAGAATGAAATGGTAACGGGGCGGATAATGGGTGAAAATTGCCGGGGGAACGAAAAGGTGCGGCGGCTTAACGAGCGATTATCCCCTGTACAGTATGGCACCATCTATGCCTATGGTGATACCGAGGGTGATTGGCCGATGCTCGAACTAGCCCATGTTTCCTGTTTCAAACCTTTCAGAGACTCGTGAACAGCCGTTGACGGACAGAAAGCAACAATATACCGGCTCCGGCCGGCGCCGACTGTTGCGTCGAGATCGGTTTTTTACGGTTTTCTGCCGGGTTGCCATGGTCGTTGCCTGGTTGTTCATCGTGTTGATTTCTCTGGATCATCTGGTGCCATTTTCGCACTTGTTGTCCCATCTATCAACCCGTTTCCTCGGTATTCTCGGTTGGGGGGCGGCTCTTGTCACGATTTTTTATCTGGGACGAGGACACCTGCGTGCCATCGGCAGTGTTGCGTTTCTATTTTTTTTCCTTGGTCTGGTCATTGGCTCCTATTTGGAACCACCGGCTGACCCGTTGGAACATCTGCGCAGGATCCATGAGGAGAACTGTGGGAAAATGGCGGCTGAGGTAGCTCCCGTCAACCGGGGGCTCTGGCATTATTCCATGGCAGGGCTCGTCTTATGCACCGATGCCGCTCAGGTCAAACCGGTACGGATGCTCTGGAAGATACGGATTGCCAACGGTTTGTTCTGGGCGCTGGCCGGCGCAGTACTTTTTCTCGTTGCGATTAAAACCGGACTGCCACATAGATGGGCCTTTTTGGCAGTGCTGATCTGTTTTCTTTTTTTTGGCACTAACCGGTTCAGTTATTTTCGTTATTACAGTCTGGCGCCCACTTTCACCTCCATGCTTATCTATTGGATTCTGGGAGTTCATCTGGTCATGCAGGAAAACCGGCGGCGATTTCTCCTGCTTGCCGGTTGCGGAGTGTTATTCCTGCCGGTTTTGTGGACAAATCATCGCCAGGAGGGTGTGTTTCTGGTTTTGCTTCTTGGGACAGCGATTCTTGTGAATGTGGGGATCTCGCTGTCCGGACGAGGCAACGCATGTCGCCTGAGTGGTGCGGAAAGAAAGTTTCGTTGCTGGGGTCCCCTTGCGGCCTACTTTCTGTTCTTGTTTATCCTTTTGGCTCTGCTGCCCCAGTCAGCGGATTTTCGTTCCTGGCTGGCCGGTTTTTCCATCCGTCATTTGGGGGCCGAGTACTTCAAGCATACCTGGCATTTCCGGCACGGTCTCTACCTGGGAGGCACCGGCCATGCCTTCCGGGTGCGAGATACTTTGGGTCTTACAGGCCAGGTTCTTGGGCCGGTAATGATCCTGTATTTCTGGCCCGGATTGATTCGGTTTCGTATCGAGCGCAAGCTGCGTATTACTCTGCTGGCGATCCTGCCCTTTATTGGTTATTATACACCTCTTTTGCATCTGATCTGGGCCTCCAATGTTAAGGTGGCTGAATACTACCGGCTCTGCTATGCATCCATGTTCTGGCTTTTTTTTCCCCATTTCCTTTACGGGCTGGAGCAACCCCTGGTCCGATCAATGGACCGTTTTTTGTCTGGCACGATCCATTGCGAGAAAAAATGAATTCCTTAAACAGGTGCGATTGGCTGCAAAGAGGCTATTTCCTCTGCTGTCTGCTGGCAGTGGTAGTTCTTGCCTCCATACGGTCTCATCCGGTGTATGGCAAACTTGATTTTTATCTTCTTGATGGTTGCCCCTGGTGGAAGTCGTGGCGGCCTATGATTGAGCAGACACTGGCCGACAGCAGTACCCGTCCCATCCTTTCCGATATGATTACCGATACAGTTTTTCGGGCCGTCTTTGCTCAACCGTCACCCGGATTTAGAAACGATCGCCTGTTTTCCCATATCAGGGTGGAACGATTCGAAAAAATGAACCGGATACAGAGCAGGCTGGAACCGGTCGGGGCTTTGCTTCTACTGATAGGAAACCGGAAAAGCGGGGCAGGAGGAAAAAGCCATAAGTCAGTCTGTTCAGAGCAGCGGCAATACATTCTCACAATCCTCACCGATGCGGCTAGGGAAGAGGCACTGTGGAGGAACAATGCGACATCACCGTATCGTTGCATAATCAACATACATGACTTCACACCGTCCTGGGTGCCTGTTGAAACCCACCACTGGTCTCCAGATTGGGCCAGGCCGTCTCTTATCTATACATTCCGGGGAAAACATGGTAAAGAAATGCGGCAGCTATTGCGCAGGGAGCCGCCGGAAAACTGCACGGTTTATTTTTAAACTGCCGGGCCGTTAACAATGCCTAATTTCTAAAGCCGGCTTTTCCCGCCACCTACGTCGTAAGGGGAGGATTCAGCCGCCTAGCGCAAGGCGTTTCCTTGTGTATGACTGTTATCTCAGGCGAATAAATTCGCCCCTACAGCGCATGCAACAATGATGTTGCATATGAAAATATCGAGGCACCTGCTGAAATTTTGTTTTTTACGAGTTTATCAACTATTGCAGTAAACTGTTCGGGATAAGATGATCAGGAATTTTTTTTCTACAATACGTTTGTTGTTTAAAAATCGGCAACTGATTGTATCCATGGCCGGCCGAGAGGTGCGAATGCAGTATGCAGGATCCATACTTGGGGCGGTGTGGGCCTTTCTTCATCCCCTGGTTCTGATCTTTGTCTTCTGGTTTGTCTTCAGCGTCGGTTTCAAGGCCAAGCCCATGCATGATGTCCCCTTTGTAATCTGGTTGACCTCCGGCATGATGCCCTGGTTCCTGTTTTCAGACATTATGATCGGATCGGTGGGCATTGTCGTGGCCCACACCAATCTGATTAAAAAAAGCCTGTTTCCTTCCGAGGTACTTCCCCAGGTGCGTATAGCCGCCTCTCTTGTCACCCATGTAATTTTTTTGCTGCTTCTTGCACTTCTGCTTTTGGCGCAGGGTATCCCATTTACCTGGTATTGCCTCCAGTTTTTCTACTATGTTTTTTGTCTTTGTCTCTTTTCCCTGGGGCTTTCATGGCTGGTCTCTTCCGTCAATGTGTTCGTCCGGGATGTGACCCATGTCGTCGCGGTTGCCATGCAAGTCGGCTTTTGGATGACACCCATTTTCTGGGATTTGCATATTATGCCACCCAAGATTCAGTTACTGCTGAAATTAAATCCCATGTACTATATCGTTCAGGGCTACCGGGACAGTTTTATTTATGGTATCGGCTTCTGGCGTCATCCCTATCAGACCCTCTATTTCCTGAGTATCTGTTCGGCAAGCCTGCTGGTGGGCCTGTTTGTGTTCGAACGCCTCAAACCGCAATTTGCCGATGTTCTTTGAAAAAATGAAAAAGGACCGTCTTGGAAGGGAAGAGGCCCCACCCGTCATCCGCCTGACACGGGTGGGCAAGGTTTACAGGGTATATTCCCGCCAGATCGATAGGGTCGTGGCGGCCCTGTTTCCATCTGTCCGGATGCGCTGCCAGGAATTTCATGCCTTAACGGATATTTCCCTTGAGGTTGACCGTGGTGAAACCATAGGGATAATTGGCAGGAACGGCAGTGGTAAATCAACCCTTTTGCAGATAATTTGCCGGATTCTGAGACCCAGCCAGGGTGATGTCCGGATCCAGGGTCGCATTTCGGCCATGCTGGAACTCGGGGCCGGGTTTAATCCCGAGTTCACCGGCCGGGAAAATGTGTACCTCAATGGAGCGATTCTGGGATTGAGCAGGGACGAGATAGATGCCTGTTTTGCAGATATCGAGGACTTTGCCGGTATTGGCGAGTTTATTGACCGTCCCGTCAAAACCTATTCCAGCGGCATGTATGTGCGACTCGCCTTTGCGGTGGCAATAAATGTCCGTCCCGATATCCTTATTGTTGATGAGGCATTGTCCGTGGGCGATACACTCTTCCAGTCCAAGTGTTTCGCCAAGTTCCGGCAGTTCCAGGAACAGGGTGTGACCATCCTTTTTGTGACCCATTCCATGGACCTGATAACCAAATACTGTTCCCGGGCATTTCTGCTGGAGGGGGGCAAACTGGTCCGATCCGGTAGGGCCAAGGAGATTGTTGATCTCTATAATCGGATGCTGGTGGAAGAATCTTCCGACGGAGACGAAGAGCAGCAGGGAAATGGCCAGGGAATGGCGGGAAAATTGCTCGCCCATCAGAAGGCAAGTGAACATTCCTTTACATTTAACCCCGATGAGAACCGGTACGGCAACGGCAGGGCGGAGATCATCCAGGTAGGTATTTTTGACCAGGAGCGCAAGGCCCACCAGGCCCTGCGCCATGGCGTGGTGTATGATATTGTCATTGAGACGCGGGCCAATGCCGATATCGAAAATCCCATCCTGGCCTTTACCATCAAGGATGTACAGGGTTTTGATTTGTGTGGTACCAATACCTTTTTTCACAATATCGAGACGGGGCGTGTGCCTTCCGGTCAGATTATTCGGGCCACATTCAGGCAGCGTATACTGCTTAACGCCGGTTCCTACCTGCTTTCTTTCGGCTGTGCCGCCTTTGAACAGGGTGAGTATGTGGTGTATGACCGCCGTTATGATCTGATGAGTTTTGAGGTGATCTCCGAACGGCAGAGTGTTGGTTTTTTTGACCTTGATTCAACGGTTTTTGTCGAACGAGGGGAGTAAGCAGGTTCGTTGCAGGCGTACTATTGTCAAGACGTTTTTGAGCAATAAAATTCGTCCCTGCGGAGCATCTACCGCCATGAAGATTCAATAATACGCCGTTGTCAGCAATTATCAAGAGAGAGCAGTGTCTCCGCATGTCTTCAGACCTTATCAATGTAAATGATCTTGTTGCCCGCCGGGATGGCGTGTACACGCTTCCGGCGGAAACAGACAGGTTCTCCTACTCCGACGGCAGTCACGAGGAAGAGTATATAGCCCAGACACTGCGGCAGACGGAGGATCTCTCCTCCCTGTCCAGGGAGTTGCAAAACTATGAACGGGACTGGGCATCGGAGTGCCATCTTTCCCCGGCCCGGGCCAACCTGTACCGGGCCTTTGATTTCGGTGGCGTGGAGCGGGTGCTTGAAATAGGAAGCGGCTGCGGTGCCATCAGTCGTTTTCTTGCCGAGCAATCCCTGCGGCTTGACTGCATCGAAGGCAGTGTCCGCCGGGCCGGAATTACCCGTCTCCGCTGCCGTGACCTCGAAAATGTGTGCGTGGTAGCGGCCCCATTGCAGAGCTTGCAACTGCCCCGGTCATGGTATGATCTTGTTATTTTGACCGGGGTGATAGAGTATGCCGGCCTGTATTCCGAAGGCCTTGATCCGGACCGTGCTGCGATTTTTATGCTGGATCGTCTCTTGGAGACCCTGGCCCCTGGGGGCAGGATTGTTATCGCCATTGAAAACCGGGCCGGTTTCAAATACCTGGCCGGGGCCGGTGAAGACCATTTCGGCCGCCCCTTTGTCGGCTTGAGCAACTACCCCCTCTGCAAAAAGATCAGCCAGCAACCCGGCCGGGAGGGAATTCGCACCTGGGACAGGAATCAGTGGCGGCGCTTGCTTGCCGGTTTGAGTGGTGATATTGGGTGCTCATGGCTGTATCCCTTTCCGGACTACAAACTGACCACGGTGTTGCTGAGTTCCCATTTTGTGCGGCAACATCCGGATAGTACGGCTTCCGTACTCAGCCGTATCCATTCCCGTGACTATATTTCACACTGGCAGCCGGTTATCGATGAATCCCTGTTCTGGCAGACAGCGGCAGCAACAGGCACCCTGGAGGAATTTGCCAATTCCTTTGTCCTTGTTCTGTATAAATCGGCGGAAAAAAAAGAGGCATCATCACTTGTTCCCTTTGATTTTGTTCATTTTTCCGGTTCCGGACGCAGACCGGAATACCGGGTCATGGTCAGGTACCGGACAGGGGAGGAACTGGTACAGAAAAAACGCCTTTTGGAAATGGCGCAGCCACCACCGCCAGGACTGGTTCAGCAGCATCTGAGCGATGAACCCTTTTTGGAAGGGCGACTTCTGTCAATGTTCTGGACAGACAGGTTGCGGACCTGCCCGGGTGATGCTGAGATTGTCGACGCCCTGTTTGGTGAATATTACCGTTTTGTCTGTCACTGCTGTGAACAGGGTCGGCCAGAGGAATTGATTGATCTCATACCGTTTAATATTCTTGTTGATCAGGCCGGGAAATGGCATTTTTTTGATCAGGAATGGCGGCTGGGCAAGGCCGTTACTCCTCATTTTATATTTTTTCGTGGTATTTTTTATTTTTTTCTTGAGAATCGTGATCTTTTCAAATCGCTTTGCTCCCGGATCGGTTTAGTAACAGGGGATGATTTTCTTTTCTATGTTCTCGAACGTTTTTTGTACAGCTCGGAGTTTGATCTAAAGGAGTTTGTTGCCCTTGAGGAGAAAATACAGGCAGCCATAAATGGGAGGTCCGCCTCCGGTCCCTTTCGGGAGGCGCTTGCCGCCGGTTTTGAGGCCGTCGATGACGGTTACCCGCCGGAAAACAGTGTCGGTCTGGCCTGGCAGGGATGTGAGCGTCCTTTATTACCGCAGAACATGGTTCCTGTGGATGGTGGGCAGCGTCTGCAGTTTAACCTGCCGGTCAATGTCCTGGACTCACCATTTCTTCAGATTCGCCTCAATCTGCCGAAGCCGTGGTATGACAGGGTCTTTGTTATTGAGGATTTTTCGCTTTGGCTCGTTAGTGATGATTCAACAAGGACTGCGCTTTTTCCCTTGGATCGGGATGGATTGCTTCCCCCACTGATGAACCTGACCGCTCTTGTTGCCGTGCAAGACTCTGCTGCCGAGCCAGCCTTTATGGTTGTGGACGGCCCTGTACAGGTGTTCCATTTTGAAGCAGTCTGGCATGACAGCAAGGAAATTACCCGGGGCGGGCCGGGGGTGTGCTGCTCCTTTTCTATCCGATTTACCGGGGAAAGGGGTACGGACCTGCGCCTGCGTGCCCTGACAAGGGAGCAACAACGGCTTGAAAGCGCGTTGCATGAGCAACAAATCCGGTTGGCGGCAATGGAACAGTCACGGATCTGGAAAGGCGTGACAGCCGCCGGGAGAATGAAACAACGCCTGCTCTCCCTTGTACGGCGAAAAAAGAACACCAAAACTGTGGATAATCTGTTTATAGAGGGTGGAGACAGACCGATGATTTCAGTTCTCTTGGTCAGTTGTGACATTGATCCCGGGGAACTCAACGATACCATTACCTCGGTTCTGGTACAAAGCGGGCCGCCCCGGGAGTTGATTGTCCTCGATGACGGTTCGACCCGTGGCGCTACCCGGGCAGCCTTGAAACGGGTGAAGGATAATCGGGTAAAAGTCCATTTTCTCAGGAAAAAACGGGGAATCCCGGCTGCGCTTAACGAAGGTGTTCGGATTGCACGGGGGCAGTGGCTGACTTTTGTGGGCCAGTTCGACCGTTTTCACCCCGATACCCTTGTCCGTGCCGCAGGGTATATCACCGATGAAAACATGGATGCAATTTTTTTTGATGAAGAGATCATTGATCGGAATTGTACGGTGATACGTACCCGGCACCGACAGGATTTTGGTCCCGACTATGACGGGCAAGAGGATCCCCTTGGTCCCTCACTCTTTATACGTCGGGAACTTGTCCGCAGGCTTGGCGGATTCAATTCCGAGGTGGAAGGCGTGCATCTCTTTGATCTTACCATGCGGGCCTTGACGAGTGGGGCGGTGATTCGTCATGGCAGCGAGACCCTGTACCGGTTACGATGGTTCGAGGAACCCGAGGCCGGAGAACAGGCCCGGCTGAAGAGTTGCATCAGGCAGGTAGTGGCCGGGAGTAAAGAAGGATAAGGATGAATTAGGTTGCATATTATTATCCCGTTCAGTACTATTATTTTACAGTGATTTTGGGCTATTTGCTACTAAACAGGAACTTTAGGAACAGATCATTTTCATCTTTTGTTGTGCGTTAAGGCATGCTGGTTTATCAATCATTTCACGGGAATGAAAAAATTTACAAAAAGACTGTCCTCGGTAAGCTACAGGCGTTCTGTCCAGGTCTTTTTCGCTGATGTTTGTATAAGATACGCTTTGGTTGCAGGGCTTCTGCTGGCGAATGTATTGTGTCTGGCAACGGTTGCCAGCGCCTATGAGGTTGTTTTAGGATTGGGTTCCACTGCCGGTGAGGCGGCAACGGCGGCCATGGGCGATCGCAGCAAGTGGCCAACCGTCGCCGACAACACCTGGGGTGTTCTGGCAAATTATTATCCCATTGCCCTGTTACCGAAAGATCAACGGGCAGCTGTACTGGCCAACCCAAGCAGGAAGC
>WGCP01000393.1 GCA_015493715.1 Desulfobulbaceae bacterium | reverse complement strand
GTCCCAAAACCACAGAGAACCGATCAGGGTGACGGCCAGCAGCACTGTGACGGTGAGCAGTCGAAGAAAGTAGCGGGAAATTTTTATCTGCATTGTTTACTGAAGGATGAAATTTGCCATTATGGAGGAATTATGGCATAGCTTGCGGCAACAGGCAATTTTTTTATGGTTACATTTTTACCGAAAATTGACATAGATCGCCGGTGGGTCGCAAGTTGACCCTGAGCAGTCATCAGAAGATATTTTACTCCCCCCAGCCTTTGCTGCGGGTGCAGTCCATTGTATCGGGAACAATTTATGGAAATATATCGAAAAATAACGGAGCTGATCGACAGCGGCGGCTCCGGTGTGCTGGTCACTCTTGTCGCTGTGGAAGGTTCCGGCCCTCGAGCACCGGGAACGAAAATGCTGGTAGTCGACGGCAGGGTTGCCGCCGGAACCATTGGCGGTGGAAGTCTGGAGCAGGAGATGATACGTCTTGCCGCAGAGGTATTAGCCTCGGGCAGGGCCCGTTTGGTCACCTATGCGGAAAACGGTGAGGATGGGCTTGCCTGCGGCGGCAGGGCAACTGTTTTTCTTGAACCTCTATGTGCCGGCAACAGGTTGTTTGTCATTGGCTGCGGGCATGTGGGCAGCGCCCTGGCCCGTCTGGCCATGGATTGCGGCCTGCCGGTAACTGTTCTTGATGACAGAAAAGATATACACGTAACAGGCGACCGGTTCCTGCTGTTGGATACGTATGATGATCCTTTTGCCGGTCTGGAGGTTGGCAAAAGAGATATGCTGGTCATTGCCGGTCGCAGTCATGCGGTTGATCTCCAGGTCCTGCGGGCGGCCCTTGCCACCGAAACTGGATTTATCGGTCTGCTGGGGAGTAGGAAAAAGAAGGATGCCTTTTTCTCCACCCTGCAGAAAGAGGGCATTCCCGACGAGCAGCTGGCCCGGATAACGACACCGGTCGGTCTGCCCATCGGCGCTCACACTCCGGTTGAAATCGCTGTCAGTATCATGGCGCAACTGATTGAGTATCAAAATAATCCGTGAACGAGAGAGCAATGAGGGAAGTTTCCACCCGGAGCCTGTTTTCTGGAAAATCGGGGAATCTCCTCTGTTTGATTGACACCTCGACTCTTATCTACCTCGATAAACTGGCCCTGCTTGACCGGGTTGTTGCCGTTTTTTCCGTGGCAACCATTGCCGAGGTGACCCGGGAATTCGGCCGTACTCCCAAGGGTGTGGCAATTTATCCGGCTGGAGAAGGTTCAACCGACCGGTTGCTGGTAAAGCAGGCGGTCCGGTGCCATGCGGTCGTTTTTTCCGAAGATAAAAAAGTCTTGCGGCATGCCGACAGGTGCGGTCTGGAGTACTACAACACCCTGATGATCGTTCTTGCCCTGTATGCCCGGGGAGAAATCGACGGCAATTCCTGCGCGTCCCTGCTTGGCCGCCTTGAGAATTTTGCCCGCTATGGTGAAAATGTCTGGGCCTTCGGTAGACGGGTGTTGGCGGAACTTTACCGGAAAAATGAGCGATTATCGCCTGATATTGGGTAGATCAGGGAACGCTGCAGCGACTGCTGCACAGGTGATTTTACCGTTCCGCATGTTCAATGCCTCCGCCTGTCCGCTGTTTTCCCGGAGGAAATCGTCAAGGCCCAGGCCGGCCAGCTTGCGGCAGTAGGGAAGGGTGGCATTGCAGAGGGCGTGGCTGGAAGTCCGACCCACCGCCCCCGGCATATTGGAGACACAGTAATGAACAACACCGTCGACCACGAAAACCGGATCACTGTGGGTGGTCGGCCGGGAGGTGGCAAAGCATCCGCCCTGGTCGATGGAAACATCAACCAGCACAGCGCCTTTTTTCATCTGTTGGAGCAGGGGCCTGTCGATGAGTACCGGTGTTTTTGCCCCTGGAATAAGAACGGCGCCGATGACCAGATCTGATCAGACGGCATAACGCTCTATGGCGTGTGGGTCACAGTACAGGGTCGTAACGTTTTTTGGCATTATTTCATCAAGATAGCGTAATCGGTCAAGGTTTATATCCATGATGACCACGTTGGCGCCAAGTCCTGCCGCCGTGCGGGCTGCATTGGTGCCGACCACGCCGCCGCCGATGACCAGAACATCTGCAGGCTTGACACCTGCGACGCCGCCGAGCAGAATGCCCCTGCCCATCATAGGCTTTTCCAGACCCTTAGCCCCTTCCTGGATGGACATCTTTCCCGCTACCTCGCTCATGGGTGTGAGCAGGGGCAGCCGTCCCCGGGCATCGGTCAGGGTTTCATAGGCAACCGCAGTAATTTTTTTCTCAAGGCATCGGCGTGTAAGTTCCCTGGAACCGGCAAAGTGAAAATAACAGAAGATAATCTGTCCCGGCCGCATCAAGGCAATTTCTGAAGGTTGCGGTTCCTTGACCTTGACGATCATATCGGCTCCTGCGTAGATCTCTTCCGGTCCGTCAAGGCACCGTGCCCCTTCAGCGGTGTAATCGCTGTCGGAAAAACCGCTGCCGAGGCCGGCGCCGCATTCAATCAGTACCTCGTGGCCGTCTTCAATAAGCAGTTTTGCGCCAACGGGCAGTAGAGCGACCCGATATTCATCCTTTTTTATTTCCGCCGGAATTCCGATAATCATGGTTGTCCTCGTCTGGTAACTGAGTATAGTTGCTGAAATTGCCCACCTGCATTCTACTATAAACCAGCATGGCTGGACCAGATTATACCGTCACAGCCATAATAAACGATGAAAATAGTCCGAAACGGCATCACTTCGTGGACTATTTTCGGATAAACCAGCATGGCTGGACCATATTTTACCGTCCCAGCCACAACGAATGATGAAAATAGTCCGGAATGACACACTTCGTGGACTATTTTCGGATAAAAAGGACTCTTGTGAACAGTCGTCAAAAAGAAAATATTCAGGTCGCCTTCCAATCCCTGACGCCGGAGGCCGTGCTGACAGCCGTGGAAGAGGCGCTGGGAATGTATGTCAGTAATTTATGCCGACCCATGAACAGTTACATCAACCGGGTTTTTGAGCTGGCCGATGAAGACGGCGAAGGTTTGATCGCCAAATTTTATCGGCCTTCCCGCTGGTCCCGTCAGGCCCTGCAGGAAGAACACGATTATCTGCTGGAGCTGGAGAAGGCCGAGGTGCCCGTGATCGCGCCTCTTCCCCTTGCCGACGGAACTACCCTCGGCAGGACAGGTTCCGTGTATTTTGCGATATTTCCAAAAAAATGGGGCCGAAACGTTGATGAGTATTCCGACGATCAGTGGCTCGAGCTCGGACATCTGCTCGGCAGGGTGCATGCGGTGGGCGCCGGTGGTTCGGCACGGGCCCGACTGACCATGCATCCACAGGAGTCAACCCGCAGTCAGGTCCGTTTTTTATTGGAACATGGGCATATCCCTCGGGAATTGCAAGGACGTTTCCAGGAGCGGACCACCGCCATTATCGAGCAATCAATGCCCCTGTTTACCGATATGGAATTGATTCGCCTGCACGGCGACTGCCATAACGCCAATTTGATCTACCGGCCCGACGAGTCCTTTTATATTATTGATTTTGATGACATGGTCATCGGTCCG
>WGCP01000392.1 GCA_015493715.1 Desulfobulbaceae bacterium | reverse complement strand
TGTTCTTTGCCAGTCCTGTGGAGATGTAGGCATGGGTTTTAGGGTCAACATCGGGGTTAATACGGAAAGAAATCGGTGCAGTGGTACCCAGTTCGGCGGCCAGTTTCTGCAGGCGATCAAGTTCCTGGGGCGATTCCACATTAAAGAGCAGAATATCGGCGAACAGCGCCTCTCGTATTTCGGCCTCTGTCTTTCCGACTCCGGAGTAGATGATCTTTTTCGGGTCAATACCCGCCTTCAATGCCCGAAACAGTTCGCCGCCGGAAACGATATCCGCTCCTGCGCCCAAGGCAGCAAACTGCTGGATAATCGCCAAGTTGGAACAGGCCTTGACGGCAAAGCAGGTAAGGTGACCGACCTTGGAAAACCCGTTGTCAAATGCCTGGAAATGGCGCATAAGCGTTGCCCTGCTGTACAGGTACAAAGGGGTACCTATCCCGGCTGTTATCTCGGATACAGGGACGTTCTCGCAGTAGAGTTCGTTGTTTGTGTAGTGGAAATGATGCATATGTCCTTACAATTTTTTCATCTCTTGGCTTTGAGACGGTAATCTTCCTGCGCTATTGCAGAATGACCATTGCCTCCTGTGACCTGGCGCTTTCATTGGCCGGTTTACGGTTGTCAATACTTGATATCGAATAATAGACGCGCTCTGCATTCTGCGGCGGCTTTGTATCGGTAAACATGACATAGGGCGCGTTGACCGTGCCTATCCTGACCGGTTTTTTCTTTCCCGCCGTGCGGCGATAGATGCGATATCCCAGCAGATCGTCTGCCCGGACGGGTTCCCAGAAGATTTTGACGGCGGCGGCGGTTCGGATAACATGCACGCCGACGGGTTTGGCCGGAGGAGTGCGGTCCACGGAGGCGGCGCTGATAACCTTGCTCTCGCCACCGCCGACCACCGCCTGCTCGTAGACGGAAAGAGACTGTACCTTGTAGAGATAGTTTCTGCCGTTTTTCGTGGTTGTATCGGTAAATGTCGTCTCACTTACGGGCTTGCCGACCGGGGTAAATGTGCCGCCGCCTTCGCTGCGCAGGACCTGATACTCAACTTTCTCAGTGACCGGTGAACCGTCGCGGTGCATGGTGACCGGCCGCCAGCTCAGGGTGATGACCTTGTCGCCGGCCCGGGCCTGCAACCCCTCAGGTGCTTTGGCCGGGATATTCCAGAGAAATGAGACGATATTGGAGTCCGCCGACTCGGCCCACCATCCGGCAGTGCTGCGCACCTTGAAAAAGTACATATTGCCGGGTCGCAACAGCGAGCTTTCATAGGTGGCGGTCTTTTTGCCCTCATCGGGTACCGCGCCGCCGGGGATGTTCACCGACCGGCTCCAGGGAATTGGACAGTTCTTACAGTACTTATCAGCTGGGACAACGGCCCGATAGACTTCAAAACTTGAGATTTCGGAAATATCACGGCCGGTGACCGTCTCTATGGGATAACTCCATGACAGGGTCACGCCCTTATCATTCAACTGGTAACGGAGATCGGTAATGGCCCTGGGCACCACCTGCTGGGGCGGAATGGGCTTATTTTTGAAGCCGCAGCCGTTTAAGGAGAGAAGCAGGACAATGGCGCTCAGTACAGGGATGAAAAAGCTCAAGCAGGTCTTGGGTGTTCTCATTATAATTCTTCCAGTTGTTGTTCGGCGATTTCCAGGGCTCGTTCTACCTGGATCAGCGCAGTACCTCCGGTGGAAATCCGACTGTTGACGGAACCCTCCACCGAAAGAACGTCGAAAATATCTTGTCCAATGGCCGGAGAAAATTTCCGCAGCTCACCAAGGCTCAGGTCGGTAAGCTCAATATCTCTCTGTTGACAATGGGCCACTACCCCGCCGACGATACCATGGGCTTTTCGAAAGGGAATATCTTTTTTCACCAGGTAGTCGGCCAGATCGGTCGCCGTCATAAAACCGCCTCGGGTGGCCTGTTGCAGCCGGTCCGTGTTAAAGGTGGTGTTGTGCAGCAGTTCCGCTGTAATGGAAAGTCCGGCCTTGACCGTATCCAGGGCGTCGAAAACCGGTTCCTTGTCTTCCTGCAGGTCGCGGTTATAGGTGAGCGGCAGCCCCTTCATGGTCATCAAGAGGGAGACCAGTGCCCCTGTGACCCGGCCGGTTTTTCCCCGGATCAGTTCGGGAATGTCAGGATTTTTCTTCTGCGGCATGATCGAGGACCCGGTACAGTAGCGATCACCGATGTCGACAAAGGAAAATTCCTTGCTCGACCATAGAACCAGCTCCTCGGCAAGTCGGCTGAGGTGCAGTTGAATAAGGTTGAGCGCAAAGAGGAATTCCAGAGCAAAATCGCGATCACCCGAACTATCCATGGAGTTTGCCGTCACCCCGTCAAAGTGTAACTCTTCGGCCACGGATTCTCGGTCGATCGGCAGCCCCGTACCGGCCATGGCGGCTGATCCCAGGGGCGAAAGATTCATTCGTCGGGCACAATCTTTCAGGCGGCTTCGGTCGCGGCTAAGCATTTCATAGTAGGCCAGCATATGGTGGGACAACAGCACCGGTTGTGCCCGTTGCATGTGCGTATATCCAGGCATGACGGCGCCAAGATAGGTGCGGGCCAGGGTGACGAACCCCCGTTGCACCTCGCGCAGTAATCGGTCAAACCCGGCGACCTCGTCACGGAGATAGAGCCGGAGGTCAAGCGAAATCTGGTCATTGCGGCTGCGGGCGGTATGCAGCTTGGCCCCGGCTGCTCCGATTCGGTCGGTGAGCGCCTGTTCAATGTTCATATGAACATCTTCCAGCTCCGGCTTGAAGACAAAGTTTCCGGCTTCAATATCGGTCTGGATGTCATCCAGGCCCTGCAGAATGGCATCACGTTCCTGATTTGTTATCAGCTTCTGCCGGGCCAGCATGCGGGCATGGGCCTTGGAGCCCATGATGTCATGTCGGTATAGTCGATGGTCATAGCTGATCGATTCGGTGAAGGCCTCCACCGACGCGGCAGTAGCCTCTGAAAATCGTCCGCCCCAAAGCTTTTCCGAATGTCTTATTTTCGACTCGCCATGCTGCGATTCGGTCATCGTTATTTCCTGTTCAATGCCTGTATCTGCAGACGCAGAGAGTTGAGGCGGATAAAACCGCCGGCATCACTCTGGTTGTAGACCTCGTCCTCTTCAAAGGTGGCAAATGCCTCCGAATGCAGTGAATTGTCGGACTTGCGACCCACGGGGGTGCAGTTGCCCTTATACAGCTTGAGGCGGACAACACCGTTTACCGGTTCCTGGGCCGCATCCATGGTTTTTTGTAACAGTCGCATTTCCGGCGAGAACCAGAAGCCGTTGTAGATCAGCTTGGAATAGCGGGGCACCAGAGAATCACGAATGTCCAGGACCTCCCGATCCAGGGTGATGGTTTCCAGGTCCCGGTGGGCGATGCGTAAAATCGTGCCGCCGGGCGTTTCGTACACCCCGCGTGATTTCATGCCGACAAAGCGGTTTTCCACCATGTCCAGCCGGCCGATTCCATTGGTTCCGCCCAGGGTGTTGAGCCGGGTCATCAGCTCCACAGGCCCCAGCCGTTCACCGTCAATGGCCACCGGTGTGCCGCCTTTAAACATCATCTCGACATAGGTGGGTTTGTCCGGCGCCTTTTCCGGTGAGACGGAAAGCTTGAACATTGCCTCGTCGGGTTCATTCCAGGGATCCTCCAGGATACCGCCCTCAAAACTGATGTGGAGAAGATTCTCATCGGAGCTGTAGGGGTTCTTTTTGGTCACCGGCACCGGAATAGCATGCTCTTTGGCAAAGGCGATCAACCGATTGCGGGAGTTAAGGTCCCATATACGCCAGGGAGCAATGATCTGTAGCTTCGGGTTCAGCGCCAGGTAGGTCAGCTCAAAGCGGACCTGATCGTTCCCCTTGCCGGTTGCGCCGTGACTGACGCTGGTCGCTCCTTCCTGTTCGGCGATCCGTACCTGCTCTTTGGCAATGATCGGTCGGGCAAGGGAGGTGCCCAGCAGATAGGAACCCTCATAAATGGCATTGGCCCGGAAAGCGGGGAAGATATAATCCCGGACGAACTCTTCCTTCAGGTCGGAAATAATGACCTTTTCAGCACCAGTCGCCATGCCTTTTTCCCGAACCGCATCCCAGTCCTCGTGCTGACCGACATCGGCGGCATAGGCAATGACCGGGCATTGATATTCTTCGGCCAGCCATTTGAGAATAACCGAGGTGTCCAGTCCGCCCGAGTAGGCAAGAACGATTTTATCGATAGTCATGGTGTATATTTTCCCTCAGCCGGTTTATACGCCTGAAAAATAAGTAAATTATTGCTCCATCCCGCTGTTGATGAATCTTTCCAGGATGGCCTTGTGGATATGCATTTTATTTTCCGCCTGATCAAAGGCCACGCATTGCGGGCCTTCCAGAACCTCTTCTGTAATCTCCTCTCCCCGGTGCGCCGGCAGGCAATGCAGGACCACCGCATCATCGGCGGCAAGGCCGAGCAGTTCGCTGCTCAGCTGATAAGGCTGGAATATGGCGAGTCGTTGTTCCTGCTCCTCTTCCTGGCCCATGGAGGCCCAGACATCAACGTTGATCACGTCGGCGTCCGCGATTGCCTCTTTCGGGTCACGCAGGAGAGTTATCGGCCGTTGTGCACGCTGTTGCGCTTCCTTAAGGATGGTCTGGTCCGGGTCATATCCTTCCGGGCAGGCAAGGGTCAGGGAAAAACCGAAAATTGAGGCCGCTTCAATCCAGGTGTTGGCCATGTTGTTTCCGTCGCCGAGCCAGACAATTTTTAGATTTTCAGGCGCTCCCTTCTGCTCGATCACGGTCATCAGGTCACTGAGGATCTGGCAGGGATGATACAGGTCGGTCAGCGCATTTATGACCGGGACCGTGGAATATTTGGCCAGTTCAGCAACCACGTCCTGGCCAAAGGTGCGGACAACGATGCAGTCCACATACCGGGCCAGTACCCGGGCGGTGTCTTTTAACGGTTCCCCCCTGCCGAGTTGGGAATCCCTGGCGGGCATAAAAATAACCTGTCCGCCCATGCCGTACATGGCGGCTTCAAAGGAAACCCGGGTCCTGGTAGAAGGTTTTTCAAACAGCAGACAGGCGGTTTTTCCGGTCAGCTGATTGTGGAGTATATCGTCTGCAGACTCATTTTTCAGCATAATTGCCCGGACAATGAGTGACTGCAACTGTTGTTTGTTGAAATACTTTAATGCTAACAGATGGTTTTTCATGGTTTTTCTTCCCGATTGCACGATAATGTTCAGCCGCAGGGTGGAAATACTCACCGAAAAACCTGGCCTTCTCCAACATCGAGCTGAACTAAAAAATATAACAGATATTAAAAAAACGATGATTTTGCAAAGAAATTCTACAGGAAGCAAGAGATGGATTTTTCTTCCGTTCCTATCGGAACATCTTTTGGGCCGACCAGGCCCGAAAGGAAACACGGTCGAGAGAATGGTTGGCTTTGTGGGGTCGGGAGAACGGTGGACAAGTTTCCCGGAGAGCAGTTGACGGGATACCCGGCCCATGCTACAGTAATTTAAGAACGTTTTTTCGAGCATAAAACCGTCTTGCGGAACTGATTTTCCGTCTTTGTCTCCGCTTCCACCTCCAAGGAGATACTCTTCATGGATCGACAGCATGGTCGCTGGAAGTTATTGTTCTCCGAAGCTCTTCTCTTTCTCCTTGTTGTTTTCTTTTTTTCCTGTAATTCCGATCAACCGCCGGTACCAATTTCGCTGGGGCTGGCAATCAACCTCAGTGGTCGCGGTGGAGCGGCTGGAGAAGATATTCGTGACGGTGCTATCTTAGCCGTGAATACAATTAATGATGCCGGCGGTATCAACGGTCGTCCCTTGAAATTGCTGGTCCGTGACGACCGTAATACACCCGAAGGGATCAGGGCCGCTGACCAGTCACTTGTGGCGGAAGGCATCAGCGCCGTTATTGGTCATAGCACCTCCGGCAATACCCTGCTCAGCTATCCCTTTGTCACTGCAAAAGGTATTCTCCTTATCACTCCCTATGCCGCTACCAACAAGTTGAATGGTAAAGATGATCTTTTTGTACGAACCCAGGTGAACTGCGACCTTTACGGCAAAAAGTCGGCCGCTCTTTTTGAACGTCGTCACATAACATCAGTGGCCCTGCTTATGGATATGAGCAATGGTGACTTTGTTGTTGACTGGAAGGATTCCCTGAAAAAATATTATCACGGCAGGGTCGATACGGTCACGTTCAATTCCCGGAAACAGGTGCATTGGCCTGAAATTATCGCCTCGCTGCCGGCAAAGAAGACAGATGCCGTGCTTCTGCTGACCGAGGCAAGCATGAGCGGTGTGGCCCTGCAGAAACTTGAGGCCGCCGGCTATGACGGCGCTCGTTTCGCCACCATTTGGGCGGAGACGCCCGAGCTTCTGCATTATGCGGGTGGAAGTGCAGAAAATCTACGGATTATCACCTTTATTGATCCAAAAAATGAGCGTCCTGAGTATCTCGCCTTTTCCAGGGCCATGGAAAGGAACTTTCATAAAAAGGCGACTGCACGATCCTCAAGGGCCTATGAAGTGGTTTTTATTCTTGCCGACGCCTTGGAACGGAGGAAGGAGAACACGGCGATCGGCTTGAAAAATGCTCTGCTCAGTGGCGATTATATGACCATTCTCGGCCATCTGCGTTTTGATGAATACGGTGATGTTGTTCGACCGGTTTATGAAGTGATGGTCCATGATAATCAATTTCAAAGTAACGGTTCCATCTAAGAGTGCAGAATTCACAACCACTGCATATAAAGATCAAGCGGATATTTATCCTTGTCGCCTTTCTTCTACTTCCCGTTATTGTCCTGTCAAGTGGTTTG
>WGCP01000391.1 GCA_015493715.1 Desulfobulbaceae bacterium | reverse complement strand
TAATTATTCAATCATAATGATTCCGTTTGACAAGGCGGGGTCAAAGGCAAAAAAAACCTACGAGACGAAACTAAACAAAAAATGACATTCAATCCGAAACGGCAAAGCCCTGCCCTCGGATGGTGAACCAGACGCACGACCTTCTATCTCGGGCAACTGTCTTTACAGGCAGTGAGAGGCCAAGGAGGTCAATGATTCGGCTCAATGTTACCCCGTTGAACCGAACATTTAAAAACCTAGACCCGTTGTGGGTACCTACATGACAACCGGGTCCCCCCTCTGCGCCACCATGCTCACGGCAAGGAGGGAAAAATATGCTGGTCACCTGGCCCATCTTGGCGCCGGAAAGAGCATCCCGAGAGACGCTACAACGAGTGACTTTGTGGCGGACAAAAAACGAAATACTCGTCACCTGCCTGCATGGAAGCAGCATGAGTATACCCATTATCCTTTCCTATAGTGACAACGGATAGGATACTCTAAAAGTCTCCAGGACAAACAGCCTTCACACTGCAGCTTGGACTGCACCATTACAGGTGCGTCGGCTCAATGGTTGCAGTGACAAAGAAAACTGTACCTGGAGAATCCCCCCTGACCGCAGATCGGTTTTCCCTTCCAGGGGAAGTCCGAACTATGCAGACACCTTCATATGCTGTGGCCCTGACAATCAGGCCACCACGCATACCTAAACCCCATCCCTGACTGTATCACTCCCGCCTGTCAAACTACTGGCTGATACCGGCGACGTACGCCGTGTGCTGCCATGGAATCTGAAACCAGGTCATCAGGAGATGAAAAACATGGCACAAATCACAAGAAAAAAATGTGCTCGTCATCGGATAGAATTTTCAATGCGCCCGGAATTGCACAAAATTTATACGTCATACAAGGAGAGGGCCAAATCACTCAGCCTTGAAATTGATTTCAAACGCAATTTCGAGCAGTGGTTTGAAGGACAGCTGGAGCAGTTAGGGCAGGAGTTGGAAGATATTGCAATGGATCAATCCAATAAAGAAAAAATTTCAGCCGTTCAGAAATCCAGCACAAACTTTTCATCTTAGGAGAAAAAAGCATGAAAAACATAACGACATACACCATGCCTCAAACCGGCTTTCTTCGTTTACCCAACATCATCGGCGATCCACAACGTAAGCCAC
This sequence comes from Desulfobulbaceae bacterium, assembly GCA_015493715.1. GTDB lineage: Bacteria > Desulfobacterota > Desulfobulbia > Desulfobulbales > Desulfobulbaceae > DRLX01. Next base: position 1,605 of record WGCP01000391.1, on the reverse strand, counting down.
CGATACCGGCACTCATTCCGGTATCAAAAAGCACCTGGTGGGCCGGGGTCAAATCCGGCCGATTTCCGAAGCCGGTAAAACTGGGAACCCGCATCACAGCCTGGCGGGTAGAGGATATTCAGGAACTGATCCGAACAGGTTCAACCAGCGATAACAAGGAGGGTTGACACTCATGGACTGGATAAAAATCACGTGCAATATCCTTGATAACCCGAAAATAAAAATGATCCGTCAGGAGCCGGACGGAAATATTCTCTTCCTGCTCTGGATCCTGATGATCACCGAGGCCGGTAAGTGCGAGCAGCGTGGTTACCTGCGAATCTCAAGAAATGTTCCGTATACCGATGAGACCATAAGTATGGTTACGGGTATCCCCCTTGATACCGTTCAGCATGGATTGAACCTGTTTGCCCGGTATGAAATGACAGGCCAGAATAATGGGGCATTCCGCATCAGGAACTGGGGCAAGTATCAAAGCGAAGACAGGCTTGCGTCACGGAGAAAAAATGATCGAAAACGCCAGCAGAAGCATCGCCGGAAAGTTCGCAACGAGACGGAAACTAAGGATAAAAAAAAGGAGTCACGTGACAGTCACACCACCCTGTCACGTGATGTCACGCCGGAGAACAGACAAGAGAAGAACAGAGTAGAGAAGAAAACAACAACAGACAAGGTCCGGTTGTTGTTTTCTGAAACACCTTTTGTCAACGTCTCCGACGAGGAACTGACTGGTCTGAAAAAACGGCACGGCCTTGAACGCCTCCTGCAGGCAGCTGATATTGCCGCTGAAACCTGGCGACGCAAACCCGTAGACAGGCATAATCCCGGCGGCTACCTCAATACCCTGTGCGCCTCCCTGATTGTTCCGGAGTGGTATGTGCCTTTCTCCGAACGAAAAAAACTGGCAGAGAGGTCACGGCAGCGAAAAAAGGAAGCAGAGGCGGAAAAAGCAGCTCTTGCCGAAAAGGAAAAGGCTCAAGCGGCAGCTACTGACGCATTATGGGATTCGTTGACGGATAAACAGCGTGAGGAGTATCTCGAAAAAGCTCGTGCCAGTGTTCCGGGAGGAATTAATCCAGGCACGACCGTGTCGCTGATTTTAGCCAGGGACCTAGCGGCAAAGTCATCTCTGGCGTCCCCTGATGCTTGAGGAACTGCTCAAGCATCAGGGCTACAGGCGCATCCCGGCTGCGATACTTGATACAGGGGAACTCCTGTATCAAGTATCGCGCAGATGCGCAGGGCGGAAATGGAGAGAACTTTTTTTGTTGCCGTCATTTTTCGTAAGTTGGGCGATCCCTGCAGGCATCAAGAGGATGTATCGGACGCCCTCATTTCCGCGCTGTGTCAGCATCCGCAGACACAGCGCGGAACCTGATCAATCAATATTTTGCCGTTTTTTACGCGGCAAAAAATGGAGGACAGCAGGATGAACAACAGTAAAGAGACATTTAACGCGCAGGCGGAGGTCAGGCAAATCCGTGCCCGCCGGGCAGAGGCACGACGCAGGCTGTATCGCAAAAGCCGACTTGACAGGTATCGAGCGGAACTGGTGGCCATGAAACAGGTCGGGGCCTCCTGCGCCGATCTTGTTGAATGGTTGCG
>WGCP01000390.1 GCA_015493715.1 Desulfobulbaceae bacterium | reverse complement strand
TTACTGCACCATGAGTTGCGAACTTTTATACGCCCCTTGGTGAACGGTTACAGGATTACTGATATCCCGGTTGCTTACAAGGCGTTTTCGTTGTTGTCAAGGGAAAGGTCGTCTGTTTTTCCCGGATTTGGGGCCGAACTTTATTGACTCGGTCCGGTAATCCTGTTTAAATAGTCAAATTTGTGTGCGCTCTAAAGAAATACTTGACGGCCTGTTGCTGCCGCTCCTTTCGATTAAGCGATAATAGCCGGAGATCGATGTGTAAGCGATCACAGGCACCGCATCTTTCCACGATTTTACTTGCCAGCATAGAGGGGCTATCGCTATCAAATGAGCTTGTAGAAAATCTACGGCACCTGTAATCGCTTACACAGTCGGTGGTGGAAATAACGTTTAGCCGCATACACTGTGATCAGTTACATCGATGTCGTTTTCTGTGCTGAAATGGGTTGAAATATTGTTTTTCTTTGGACTTGTTTGCGATACTATCAGGCAAGGCGGTTAAGGTGCTGTACCGACTCTATACACTGTTGGGAATCGGATGCCTGCCTGTTGTGTATCTTTTGGCGCCTTGGGCGAACCTGCTTGGCGGTCGATTTTTCCATCGGCTGAATGAACGGTTGGCCCGATATCCGTTGCCGATAAACGGACCGTTGGATGACACCGGCAAGCGAATCTGGCTGCATGCGGCCTCGGTGGGTGAAATTCAGGTTGCCGGTAATATCATTGCCGAACTGGAACGTCATGGGATGTCTCAGTTTTTTCTGACGGTGATGACCGAGCAGGGGCGTTTGGTTGCAGAAAAGAAATTTGCCGGTCGCGTTACCTGTCTGATGGCTCCGCTAGATATTCCATATCTTGTCAGGCGGGTGATTGCCCGCATTCGACCTGATATTTTTATCTGCGTGGAAACGGAACTCTGGCCCGCTCTGCTTGATACTGTTCGTCTGGCCGGGATTGGCATGGCCCTGGTCAACGGCCGGATTTCCAACCGCTCTTTTTGCCGGTATCGACGGATTTCAGGCCTGATGCAGCGGCTACTCAGTGGTTTTCAGGCGGTTGTGGTTATCCGGCCCGAAGATAAGGAACGTTTTGTTGCCTTGGGAGCGCCACAAGAACGTGTACGGGTTGGCGGCAACAGTAAATATACCGCTGCGCCGGATGAGCGGGCTGAAATGCGTAACCGCTACCGGAAACAACTCAACTTTGGCTCGACGGACAGGATTTTTATCAGTGGTTCAACCCGGAGCTGTGAAGAGGAGTTGTTGCTGCCGGTCTACCAAAGACTGCGGTCGGAATCTAATACACGGCTTGTCTGGATTGTTGCGCCCCGTCATTTGCAGCGCCTTGGTGGTCTGCAAGAGTTTTTCGGAAAAAACGAGTTACCCACGGCCCTGTTTTCAGAGTGCGTTCAGGGCAAACAGTCGGCGGATATTATTCTGGTCGATCGCATGGGAGAACTTTCCGACCTGTATGCGGCCGGAGATTTTAATTTTTGCGGCGGTAGTCTGGTGGAGAAGGGCGGTCATAATATTATGGAGATCGTTCACTGGGGGCTGCCTGTTTATTTCGGCCCTTTTATGCAGGATTTTTCCGATGCCGTTGATATGGTAATTCCTGCCGGCGTCGGATTTCAGGCGAATAGCAGTGACGAGCTGGCATCGATACTGATCAAGCATCTTCACAATAAAAACAGTTATGAACGAGCCTGTCGTGCGGCCGTTGAGCTTGGCCAACAGCAGAATCGGGCCCTGCGCATGCAGGTAGAGGCTGTTTGTCGGGTGCTGCAGAAAAAAGGGTAAAGTGTATGGGATAAATATTTTTTTCCCGTCACCCTATATTGCAGAAACGACCATTTGTGGAAAGAAAAATTTTCGGATAAACCAGCATAGCTGGACCGGATTTTACCGTCCCAGCGACAACGAATGATGAAAATAGTCCGAAACGACACAGCTTTGTGGGCTATTTTTTAGATAAATCAGCATGGCTGGATCAGATAGGCCGGCCACAAAAAGCATGAAAATCTCCGACTCCGGTATGGGTAGCCATGTCCTCCGTGGAGATTTTCGGATAGAAAAAATATGAAAGCATTGATCGGGCTTGAAAATGGGACGGTTCTAAGCGGCCGCAGCTTTACCGGCGCTGGTGAGGCGGTAGGGGAAATTGTTTTTAATACCAGCATGAGCGGCTACCAGGAGGTGTTGGCCGATCCCTCCTATGTCGGTCAGCTGGTGACGATGACCTATCCCCTGATTGGTAATTACGGTGTTACTCTTGAAGATATGGAATCGGAATCCGTCCATCCCCGCGCTTTTTTGATGCGTGAATATCAACATATGCCAAGCAACTTTCGCGCAACCGGTACGCTCGCCGACTTTCTCCAGCAATATGGGATCTTGGGTGTTGAGGGTGTGGACACCCGAATGCTGACCCGGATTCTTCGCACCGGCGGCGCTATGAAGGCGGTTATTTCAACGGAAGATACCGATCCCGAGTCATTAGTGCGACGGGCGCGGCAATGGCCCGGTCTGGTCGGGCGTGATATGGTCGCCCGGGTCACCTGCCGACAACCCTACGGTTGGCAGGAGAATAAACCCGTGACCGGCATCGGTTATCCGGATGGTGACAAATGCAAATACCAGGTGGTCGCCTATGATTTCGGCATAAAATATAACCAGCTTCGTCTGTTGACCGGACGCGGTTGCAGCGTTCAGGTCGTGCCGGCGACCACTTCAGCGGCAGATGTACTGGCCATGGATCCGGACGGTGTTTTTCTGTCCAACGGGCCCGGCGATCCGGCGGGCGTTGAAGGGGTCATTGAAAATATCCGGGACCTGCTGGGCCAAAAACCGGTCTTTGGCATCTGTCTTGGACATCAGATGTTGGGTCTTGCCTACGGCGGTTCTACTTATAAACTTAATTTCGGTCATCGGGGCGGTAATCAGCCGGTCAAGGATCTGACCACAGGTAAAGTGGAAATTACATCCCAGAATCACGGGTTCAATGTGGATCCTGACAGCCTGCCCAAGGAGGTCGAAGTCACCCATATTAATCTCAATGACGGCAGCCTGGAGGGGATGCGGCATAGGAAATATCCGGCCTTTTCTGTTCAGTACCACCCAGAGCATGCACCCGGCCCCCATGATGCCGAGTATCTCTTTGATCGATTTATTGACCTGATGGCCGCAAACAGCTGAACCGAAACTCTGCTCATCCGATAATCGTACTCCGAAAAAAAGACACAAAATGCCTAAACGCACTGATATTCATAAGATACTTATCATCGGATCCGGTCCGATCATCATCAGCCAGGCCTGTGAATTTGATTACTCCGGAGCCCAGGCAGTCAAGGCCTTGAAGGAAGAGGGCTTTGAGGTCGTACTGATCAACTCTAATCCGGCCACCATCATGACCGATCCCGGCCTGGCCGACCGTACCTATATCGAACCGATCACGCCTGAATGCGTTGCCCGCGTCATCGAGCGTGAACGGCCCGATGCCCTGCTGCCGACCCTTGGCGGCCAGACCGGGCTCAATACCGCCATCAAAGTGGCGGAGATGGGAGTGCTGGAAAAGTACAATGTGGAGATGCTGGCAGCCGATATCGACGTGATCCAGAAGGCGGAAGGGCGGGAGGAATTTCGCGACGCCATGGATAAAATTGGTCTGAATGTCCCCAAATCCGCCATTGTCCACACCATGGAAGAGGTCAAGGCCTGCGTGGAAGAGATCGGCTTTCCGATTATTGTCCGTCCCAGCTTTACCTTGGGCGGAACCGGCGGCGGCGTGGCCTATAACCGGAGCGAGTTGACCGAACTGGCTACGGCCGGGCTTGATCTGTCCATGACGACCGAGGTTATGCTGGAGCGGTCCCTGCTCGGCTGGAAAGAGTATGAGCTTGAGGTCATGCGGGATAAAAATGATAACGTAGTGATCATCTGTTCCATAGAAAATGTGGATGCCATGGGCGTGCATACCGGGGATTCCATCACCGTTGCCCCGCAGCAGACCCTGTCTGATCATGAATATCAAGAAATGCGTGATGCCTCTATCGCCATTATCCGCGAAATCGGGGTGGAAACCGGGGGCTCTAATGTTCAGTTTGCCGTCAATCCCGAGGATGGGGAGTTGATGGTCATTGAGATGAATCCACGGGTTTCGCGCTCTTCGGCGCTGGCCTCCAAGGCGACCGGCTTCCCCATTGCCAAGATCGCCGCCAAGCTGGCGGTCGGTTATACCCTGGATGAACTGGAAAACGATATTACCCGCGAGACCTATGCCGCCTTTGAACCGACCATTGACTACTGCGTGGTTAAGATTCCTCGCTGGACCTTTGAGAAATTTCCGGAAACCGAAGACGTGCTGACCACGGCCATGAAATCGGTGGGCGAGACCATGGCCATCGGCAGGACCTTTAAGGAGGCCTTCCAGAAGGGGATGCGCTCTCTTGAGATCGGTCGGGCCGGTTTTGGGTTTGACGGCAAGGACGATATGGAGGGCCTGCATCGGGACGACCTCGAACAGGGTCTGAGCAGACCTAACTCGAGAAGGGTCAGTTACCTGTTTGAGGCCCTGCGCCGGCGGATGTCCATTGAAAGTATCCATGAACTGACCAGCATTGATCCATGGTTTCTGCATAATTTCAAGCAGATTGTCGACAAGGGCATGGAGATCAAAGAGGTCGGGTTCACAGGTCTTGATGCTGATTTTCTCTACCAGGTCAAGCAGTATGGTTTTTCCGATATCCAGCTGGCCAACCTGACCGGAACCTCGGAACAGGATATTCGCAGCCTGCGCAAGGAAAAGAATCTGGTGCCCGTCTATAAACTGGTGGATACCTGTGCGGCGGAATTTGAATCCTATACGCCCTACTATTATTCGACCTACGAACAGGAAGATGAGGCCCGGATCAGCGCCAAGCAAAAGGTTATGATTCTGGGCGGCGGTCCCAACAGGATCGGCCAGGGGATCGAGTTTGATTACTGCTGCGTGCATGCCTCCTTTGCTCTGAAAGAGATCGGGGTGGAATCGATCATGGTCAACTCCAATCCGGAAACCGTGTCCACGGATTATGATACTTCGGATAAACTCTATTTCGAGCCGCTCACCAGGGAGGATGTGCTTAATATCATTGAACGGGAGCAACCGGACGGGGTTATTGTCCAGTTTGGTGGTCAGACGCCGCTGAATCTGGCAGTACCGCTGGCGGAAGCCGGAGTAAGAATTATCGGTACGCCGCCCGATGCCATTGACCGGGCCGAAGACCGCAAGAGATTTCAGCAGTTTTTGCAGAAACTCGGGTTGCGGCAGCCGGAAAACGATACCGCCCATACCCTGGAAGAGGCGCTGGCTGTTGCCGAACAGATTGGATTTCCCGTTGTTATGCGGCCTTCCTATGTGCTGGGTGGCCGCGACATGCGCATTGTGTACAACGAAGAGGGGATCAGGGAGTTCATGGCCATTCCCGGTATGGCCGGCAACGATCATCCGGTATTACTGGATAAATTCCTCAAAGATGCCATCGAGGTGGACGTGGATGCTGTTTCTGATGGCAAACAGACCATTATCGGCGGTATTATGGAGCATATTGAAGAGGCGGGTATTCATTCCGGTGATTCGGCCTGCGTCCTGCCGCCGCATACCCTTGCCCCGCCTATGCTTGCCGAAATCAGACGGGCGACCCGAGCCATGGCTGCGGAACTCGGTGTAATCGGTCTGATGAACGTCCAGTATGCGGTCAAGGGCGACGATCTTTATATTCTGGAGGTCAATCCCCGGGCCTCCCGGACCGTGCCCTTTGTCTCCAAGGCGACCGGAGTGCCCCTGGCCAAGATCGCCACCAAGGTAATGATGGGGATGGACCTTGGCGGGCTCGGCCTGACAACCGAGGTTCAGGTCAATCATTGGGCGGTCAAGGAGGCGGTCTTTCCCTTTGATCGTTTTGAAAACGTCGATACCCTGTTGGGTCCCGAGATGAAGTCCACCGGCGAAGTTATGGGCATTGATGATTCCCTGGGGCTTGCCATGGCCAAGTCGCAACAGGCCGCCGGGCAGCATCTGCCCATGAGCGGGACCGTCTTTATTTCGGTCCGGCATGCGGATAAAGATGCGGTCGTGTCTGTGGCCAGGCAGCTTGCCGAACTGGGGTATCAGATTGTCGCTACCAGGGGCACGGCTGAAAAACTGACAGGGCAGGGCATCGCCTGTACACGGGTGAACAAGATTTCCCAGGGGCGACCACATATCCTGGACAAGGTGCGGAACGGCGAGGTGCAGTGGATTATTAATACATCATCGGGAAGCCGGACAACCGAGGATTCCTATTCCATTCGCCGGGCGGCCCTGGACTATCATATACCATACACCACCACTGTTACCGGTGCGATTTTCATGACCGGCGCGGTTGCCGCTCTGGCGGAGAGGGATATTTCCGTCAAAT